>JAQVEU010000146.1 GCA_028697565.1 Candidatus Ratteibacteria bacterium | reverse complement strand
TTTTAACAGTTCCTGCGGTCTATTTTCTAAAAGGGCAATCTTTTTACATAGTGCATCCCATATCTTCTTGCCTGTCTTTCCATTTAATATCTCTTCTATGCCGAAGCACCTTTTAAGGTCAAGGTGGAACCATTCATACACGGGATTACCTGCAATAAGTGGAAAGACATCTGACATCTTCATCCACTTTTCTACTGGTGCAGCATCACCTGTAATGTATCTTTCAGGAACACCACACTTTCTCAAAACACTCCATACATAGTGGTCTGTTCCTACAAAGAGTTGCCAGGGGTCAGAATAGTTTCTGTTTTCTGCTATCTCCTTTACATTTGCATGGTTGTGTGGGTCAACTATAGGAAGTCCTTTTACCTTGTTAAAAATTTTCTTTCCTGTGTTGCTTCCTAAAAGATAGTTGCCATCTAAAAAGCCCATTTTTGTCCTCTTTTCATACTTATTACTATATCCAGAATACCTGATTTCCTATCTTTCCTGTAAACAGGTCCACAATAAACCATACCCCTGCACAGGTATATACCCCCAGGGGCAGACCCAAAAAGAAATATTTTATCTTCTCATATACCTGTACACCTCCATAACGCATAATAAGAAACTTTATTAACCATGCGATGAATATTGAAAACCACAGAGTATCGATCCATACCACAGGGGCAATCACAAGACCAATCGGATGAAATGGCCACCAGAGAAAGTGCTGCCGCATAAATAGAAACAGATACATCGTAAGGGCGCCTATACCCTTGCATATCCATCCTATCTTATTAGGTGCTGTCTGTGCCCTTATCATCTCAGCAACATATTTGTAAGGTGCTGTGACATTGCCACGGAAATACCAGTCATTCATGTTGATACCACCGTATTTATATCCAAGTCGCAACTGTAAAGCAAGTGTCACTATAATATTAATAGTTAGTGCACACATTATCGCCCAGAATACACCCAAACTATTTTTTTTCGTATCACTGCTTATCTTCAGCCCCATAGACATAGAAGAAAGGGGGAATGTCCTTATATCCGCTGCATAGACATATGTCATACCAAGCGCAACAATTGTCATAGGGGCAAGATGGGATGAACCGCAGGAAGAGATAATCTGGGCAGAAGCAATGGATGTAGCAACAAGGGTGGGTATTCCACCCTCACATACAACACGTGTAAGCACAAGCCATATGATAAAGGCACATATAAGAAATAGAACAGCAATGTACCAGGTCATTCCGGAGCATATCAGCCACCCGGTAAGAAATAGTGAACCAAACACCAGCCCCCAGAAGGCAGCCTTATAACTCATCACCTCCCCTGTATCATCAACATGTTTCTTCCCTGTTGCTCCATACCATACATCTTTTAGATGTGCCCTGGATATCCATAAACTATATGCCACCATAACTACCATTGCACCCATACCAAAATGGTTAAATATTGGTTCTCCTGAGCATCCATAGATACCTACATTTTCAGCGCTTGCTATACCCATAATGTTAAAACTGCCTCTTATAACCTTAAACAGGATATTGAAAAACCATATAGAGAATAGTAGATTGAGGTTAACAAAAAATGTGAAGCCGATTACAGGAAAACTTATAAAGAATTTCAAATCCACTGTTCTTCTAAAAATAGGGATATTCTGTGCAAGAGGCACCTGTGGAAACATCGGGAAATAGAAGTGAAGTGCCTTCATAGACATTATTATAAAGGCAATAGAAAAGCCAAGCCACATCAAAGGATTTTTAAAGAATGGGGGGAGTTTTCCTTTCTCATCTGCCTCTCTTACCATCTCCTTTGGCAGGATAGTCAGAGGATATACAAGACGCTCCTTCTCCACCCACTGTTTTCTTAATATAGAGGCAACACAGAACATAACAAAATAAAGTGTAAGGAGAAACGATAGCCAGACAGAAATGGGCTTGAGCCATGCCCCCCATGGAATTCTCATACCAGAAGGCAGTCCTTCAAAAAAATATCTGGCAGCATCTTTATCATTAACTATCAAGAACTTTTTAAGATGGGGGAAAATAATAGTATCCCACTGATTCTCCGGTGAGGCATAATACATAGGTCCTGAAATAATAGGAAGCAGTTGACTTCCCAGTCCCATCTCTGTTACAGAAGAGGCAACAAGGAGCATTATATAGATGAGGAGAAGTTCTCCAGGAGCAAAGGACAGGGATGGTTTTATAAACTTCAACAGTGTATTAACTACAAACACAAGCAGAAAAAAGAGAAATATACCACCTGCTGGCATATGGTCTATCGCCATATAGGAACTGTGGGTTATATTTACAGAATACTGTGCTACAAATGCAATAACGATGGACATTATAAGCCCTGTAATAAACGCCCGTTTGGTAAAAAACTTTTCCACATTACCCTCCCTTTATCTGGTTTTCTATAAAAGAGGAGACCTCTATAATTTTGTCCTCCCTGAAGTGTGGAGCAATGAGCTGAAGCCCTACAGGGAGGTTGGAACTCATTCCTATGGGTATACTTATTGCAGGTAGTCCTACCAAATTGATATTGGCAGTGAATATATCCGAAAGATACATTTTTAGTGGTTCTGCTTTCTCCCCAAGTTTGAAAGGAAGTTCTGGAGTTGTAGGAGTGATAATTACATCAACTTCTTTAAATGCCTCTGTAAAGTCCTTTTTTATAAGCGCCCTTACCTTTTGTGCCTTAAGGTAATATGCCTCATAATAGCCAGCAGAGAGGACATAGGTGCCAAGTATTATTCTTCTCTTTGCCTCTGCCCCGAACCCTTCCCCTCTTGTCTTTGCATACATCCCATAGAGGTCTGTATATGCTCCTGTTCTATACCCATATCTTATACCATCAAACCTTGCAAGGTTGGAACTTGCCTCTGCTGTTGCAAGGATATAGTAGACCGCTATTCCGTACTCAGTATGTGGTAGAGTAATCTCATTTATAACAGCACCTGCACCTTCAAGTTCTTTTATTACTTCCATCACCTTATTTTTTACTACTTCATCTATACCAGCAGTAGCAAAATACTCTACTGGCACACCTATCCTCAGTCCTTTGACCTCTCTATCCAGGCATAATGTATAGTCAGGCACATCAATATCCACAGATGTAGAGTCATTTTCATCCCTGCCTGCAATAATACTCATCATAAGTGCTACATCTCGCACATCCTTTGTGATGGGACCTATCTGGTCGAGAGAAGAAGAAAATGCAATAAGCCCATATCTTGACACCCTGCCATAGGTTGGTTTCAAACCGACCACTCCACAGAAAGATGCTGGCTGTCTTATTGAACCACCGGTATCAGAGCCAAGGGATGAAAAACATAGATTTG
>JAQVEU010000145.1 GCA_028697565.1 Candidatus Ratteibacteria bacterium | reverse complement strand
AGATGGAGGTATCACAAATCGTCTACCTGTAAAATGTGCTGTTATCTCAGGGGTAGAAAACACTATTGCCATTGATATAAGTCAGGTACTTTCTACTGGAAAAGAACCAAAATCTGTTGTTGATATGCATCTACACATAGATGAACTTATTGCCCGCAGGTTTGACCTTTACAATAAAGCAATGGCTGACCTTGTGCTAAATCCCTGCCTTGAAGATATGCAGTGGGATGAGTTCACAAAGTACAGGTATGCACTGAAGAAAGGGGAAGAGGTAGTAAAAGAAAACATCCCTACTATCAAAAGGATAATGGGTAGCAAAAAATACATCTATAAAAAACGTCTCAAAAGGTTTTTCGGACATAAACACCCTACTCCCTTACAGGAAGAATTTATATTTTTGTAGCCAATGCTACTCCACTATATTTCCATCTGCATCAAGCAACCACCTTTTTCTTCTTATGAAGGGACCATTTTTAAATGTCTGCTCTATCATATTATGCCTTTCAAGATAATCAAAACAACTCCTCATACATCCCCGTGAACCTTCAATACCCAGTCCACCCTGACCCCAGTACTGTATATAGTGATGCCCCTCTATGATATAGCCAGATGGGTGCTCTGCTGTCTTCCTCCACTCTCTCGTTGACATAGGCCAGCAAAACTTATATGCGGTCTCCTCAGATACATTTTGCTTCATTACATCAAAATGGTATCCAGGAAGTGCCTTGGGTATAAATGGAGAGACACGCGGGTCTCCCCCATGGTATATCAGGGTGCACTTACCCATATCCACATCAGCCCACCTATATTTTTTGTCCTCAATGCTGATTTCTATAAACTTCCCTTCTTTAATATGCGGTATGGCGCCAGGACACCCCCTGACACATGCCATATCAAGTTTGCAGATACTGTTTGGCTCAATAAGAGGGTCTGGTTCAAGTTCAAGGTCTGTAAGTATCGCTGCAAGCCGTTGTCTTGGCCCAAACCTTTTTGTAAGAAACACCTTTGACCAGCCAATCTCTCCTACGCCTGCTGCAACCCCTGCGATACGTATTGCCAGCCATACATCAGGAGGTACACCACCGGGTCTTAAAGGTTCTACAGGTGGTTCTGCTTCAGGTCCACCAGAATAGAGAGGGACTGCCTCATATCCAGAGTTCTCTATGAAACAGGCAGTCTCATAAAGTGGCAGTTGCAAAAAATAGGTGTTTAAAAGCCCAGAGTAGTTAAAGTATGAATAGTTAGGCCAGTATGTCCCTTCCTCTATACCACGCCAGCCGCCCCTCACAATCCTTCTGCCAACCACTATTACTGACCTCACCTCAGGGAATATACTTGCAGGATGCATCCTTATAGGTGCATCCTTAAACCGCTCTATATTTGCTACACCAAAGAGGTCAAGTCCCCGTGATAAGGCATATTCCTTTATCTGTTCTTTTGTGGGTCTACCCATTTATGTTCCTCCTTATTACAAACGGTATAGGTCTGTCTCCTGTTTTACAGTCCATACATCCCTTATCCTGAAAGGTGTTTTAAACCTATTTTTGGTCCTTCCTTTCCTTTCAAGTATATCAGCACAACTCCTGATACAGAAAGATGCAAGGCGGTCGGGTCTTCCTGCGGGATGGTATCTGTTAGGCATAGCACCATTTTTACAGGAGGTACACCTACCGTAGTCAATATCAGCAACTGTCATTTTCTTTCCTGCTATAGTAATCTCTTTTTCTCCTTTGAATGCATCCAGTGGACAGAAACCACTACACCCTTGGCCATACAGGCATATCTTTTCAGATAGTAAAGGGCTCGGCTCAATCTCTGCATCAGTAAGGACTATCTGAACCCGCTGTCTGGGTCCATACTCTGACGTAAGGAGTACCCCACAGTATCCTATCTCACCTACACCTGCCCTTACCGCTGCATCATCAAAATCAAGAAAAACATTGGGTGGAGGTGCCTCTTTTTTCACCTTCACTCCCATCGGAGGAACCTCGGGTGGGAGATTAGATAAAGGGACTGCCTCCCATCCATTATCCTCAAGAAATTCAGATATACGGAATGTGGTAAGCGCTATAAACCTGTTGTCCAGCCAGTCATAGCCATAGAGAGAATAATTTGCAAAGTTGGTCCCCTCCTCCACACTTCTCAATGTTCCACGGGTTATACGTCTTCCAACCACGATCACTGACCTTGCCTCAGGAAATATCGCACGCGGATGTTTCTCACAAGGTAGTTCATCAAATCTTTCAATACCTGCAACTCCAAATATATCAGCCCCTACCTCCCTCGCATATCTTTCAATCTTTTCCTTATCCATTATCATCTCCTTTTTCCGGACATAACCTTATACACTCTTCACATACATTGGCATGCCGCTTTTGTACACCCCACCTTATCTTATTGATTACCTTCACTATCTCTTCTACCTTTTTATTTTTAGGTACCGGTATATCTGTCTCTATCCCATAATACTTCAGCCCCTCTCTACCACTTAATCCGTATCTCTTTGCCCAGTCACAGGAAAAATGGTCTACGAATGGAATGTAAAACTCCTTTTTCTCAACTTTAACCTTTAATGTCTTTTTACCGAGTGCCTTTGTGGGACAAGAAGATATACAGACCTTTTTACACTCATTACAGGCATATCTCATCACAGGTAGCGGGTCGTTTTCTAAAGGGCAGTCAGTAACAATTGCTATAAACCTCTGCCTTGTTCCATATCTTTTAGTAATAGGATACCCATGAAGTCCAGGATATGCAAGACCTGCAAGCACTGCTGGATAAAGATTTGCACTCATATCAGGGACCAACCCTCGTGACTTCATCAGCACCTCTGATGCAAGTCCTGTAAGGTCTGTGGTAAAGACACCTTTATACCCATAGGTATTGAGATACCTTATAAGTTTTAGAGCCATATCCTTAAGAAGTGTAAGTGTCTCTGCCTGAGAAAAAACATAAGGACCTGTTGTTTCAGCAGGTGTCACCTTTGCATAATCAAGGACACTGTGAGGAAAATGCAGTCCAAGGACAACAACTGACCTTGCACCTTTGAGCCAGTCATCTGGTGTCTTTAATGAAAACGGCTCTGTTTGGACATCAGGGACATACTGCCCATAGATATATCCTTTATCAACAACTACTTCTTTTTTTTCAGGAATCTTTACTTTCTTTTCAAACTCCTTTTTAAATTTTTCAAACCTTTCTACATTAAACACACCTACCATATCAGCGCCTGCCCTAAAACAAAAATCTTTTATCTCTTTTTTTCTAATATTTTTGGTACCATCTGGTTTTATAGAAAATACCTTTTTGTCTAACTTCGCACTGGTCAAGATAGTGAAAAACATTGTATC
>JAQVEU010000008.1 GCA_028697565.1 Candidatus Ratteibacteria bacterium | reverse complement strand
TTTCATCCCTGTCTATTATAACAACATTATGCTCATCCTGTAAAAGGTTTGCCAGATAACTCCCTATCTTTCCGCATCCAACGATTATTATATACATTTTATTAAGTAAAAAGTAATATTAAGGCAAAAGGCACAAAGTGTTAAAATTCTCCTTTATCCCCCTCACCAAACCCCCTCTAACTCCTCCTTATCAGGGAGAGAACCTAAATCTCCCCTAACCCCTCTTTTTCAAAGAGGGGAATTCTCTTTTATTTCCTTCCTTTTGTAAAGGAATGACTGGGATGGATTGCTTCTCCCCTCTTTCCTTTTTTCCCCTCCCTATGAGGGGAGGGGATAAAGGGGAGGGTGAAAACTTTTCCTATACTCTCCACCCCCACCTATAAATAAACTCTAAATTCAAAACACTAAACTTAAAAGTAAGGATATTTATTCTCGCTACTTGCTACTCTCTACTCGCTACTCTTATATTAAACTCTAAATCCAAAACACTAAACCTAAAAATCCCATCTAACCACCCCCACCTATATCCTCCCCCCTCATATGGGGAGGAATTAAATCTCCTCTAACCCTTCCTCTGTTAAAGGAATGACTGGGATGGATTGCTTCTCCCTCCTTTTGTAAAGGAGGGTTGGGGTGGATTTATTCCCTCTCCCCACTTTACTATTTATTATTATACTTCTTTATTTCAAAACCTTCCATATAGATAATATACCTTATCATCTATCTTCTTCCAATAACAAGATTGATAAAGTCATCCCCTTCACAGAGTCCATACACCCCGGAGGAGCATGACTCCTCATCAAAACTTTTTACATTGTCAGGGGGCAACAATGGATGATAAATGAGAAATGGCACTGGCTCTGAGGAGTGGGCACCTGTCTCCACAGGGGTATAGTGGTCAGGAAGAACTGCTATTACTGTATTCTTTATATCTATCCTCGGTAGAATATTCCCTACAAGACGTTTATCAAAGTCCTCTATACACTGTATTTTGAGTTTTAGATTACCCTCATGGCCTGCCTCATCTGTCGCTTCCACATGGACATAAACGAGGTCATACCCATTTAAGGCATCTACACAGGCATCTGCCTTCCCTTCATAGTTTGTATTGTAAAGTCCTGTTGCCCCTTTTACCTCTATCACATCAAAACCACAGTATATCCCAATACCTTTGATGAGGTCTACAGCAGATACAACAGCCCCCTTTATTCCAAATCTTTCGGAAAATAACTCCATCTGGGGTCTTTTCCCTGGGGACCATGGCCAGAGCATATTGGCAATGTCTTTTCCTTCCTTTTTTCTTTTGGTGTTCACAGGATGCCTCTCAAGAAATTCTCGTGAGTCCTCTATAAGATTGTTTAAAAGTTCAGCAGTCCTGACCGCCTCAGTATTTTTCGGTTTTACAAGCAACTCCTTATAAGGATGACCTACATAGTCATGCGGAGGAAAGCACTCTACATCAGGGGAGTATCCACCTTTCAGGACAAGCAGATGCCTATAACTTACACCAGGGTAAAAAACCACCTTATCACTGCCAATCTTTTTGTTTGCCTCTTCTATCAATACCTCTGCCTCTTCAGAAGAGATATGGCCTGCTGAGTGGTTTTTTATCTTCCCATCCTCTGTAATACATATAGTATTACACCTGAACGCCACATCTGTGTCTTCAAGTTGGATACCCATTGCTGCTGCTTCAAGTACACCACGTCCCTGAAAATACTTCAGCGGGTCATATCCGAGAATGGAAAGGTTTGCCACTCCTGAACAGGTAGAAAAATTTTCAGGTATTGTCTTGAAAAGTCCACACCTCCCTCTTTCTGCAAGGTAGTCAATGTGTTCCTTTTTTGCCACACAAAGTGGTGTTTTGCCACCTAATTGCCTCAGTGGTCTGTCTGCTGCCCCATCCATTATTAGAATTATGTATTTCATAAGTAAAATCACCCCTCTCGCTCCCCTTTTGTAAAGGAGGGTTAGGATGGATTTTAAAATCTCCCCTCACCCCTCTTTCCTTTTTTCCCCTCCCTATGAGGGGAGGGGATAAAGGGGAGGGTGAAAACCTACCAAGTGTTTATCTCACTGCTCTCTTTCTTTACTCTCCACCCCCACCTATATCCTCCCCCCTCATATGGGGAGGAATTAAATCCCCTCTACCCCTTCCTTTGTAAAGGAATGACTGGGATGGATTGCTTCTCCCTCCTTTCATAAAGGAGGGTTGGGGTGGATTTTCTCTCCATTTTCTAATCTTCCCTCTGTGCCTTACATAATGAACTTTAGCAAAATTATACAAAATTTTTGTTGAGAAGATACCTTTTAAATTCTTCATAGTCATTTCCTATAAACTCAAATGACTCCTTTTTATTGTCAAGACCTGCAAGAGAAGGCGGAATAGGTGGTTCTATCCCAAGTAGGCCCCTTATCTTTTCAGGAAACTTGGCAGGGTCTGCTGTTTCAAGAGAAACCAAAGGTGGCTCTTCTCCTGACTTTTCTGCTGCCTTTATACCAACCGCTCCGTGCGGTTCCACAAGTACTCCATATCTTTTATAAAATCTGACTATTACCTCATCTACCTCTTCTTCACTCACAGAATAGGATACAAAGTCATTCCTCATCCTTTCCATATCAGGTGCTACTTTTAAGACACCCTTCCTTATAACCTTACCTGTTGCCTTATCCCTTTCATCAGTAAGGTGTCCACCATAAAGGTCCACAAGACGTGCAAGATTACTTGGGTGCCCTACATTCATTGCATTTGAACTGCATTCCTTTGACGGTACAACTGGTTGATAGTTACCTGTCTGCAAAAAGTTTGGGAACTCATCATTCTCATTGACTGCAACAACAAATCTTCTGACAGGAAGCCCCATCCTCTTTGCAAACACACCACCCATAAGATTACCAAAATTACCAGAAGGGACGGAAAACACAACATCCTCTGCATCTAATCTTGAATATGCATAAAAGTAATATACCATCTGGGGTAACAACCTGCCAAAGTTTATGGAATTTGCCGATGTAAGAGACAGGTGTTGAAGGGCACCGTCATTGAAAGATATTTTTACAATTGCCTGACAGTCATCAAATTTTCCATCTACAGCAACTGCTGATATATTGCCTCCAAGTGTCGTCATCTGTCTTCTTTGTCTTTCAGTAACCTCTTTATAAGGGAAGAGCACCACAACCCTTACATTTTCAAGATTATAAAAGGCACTTGCTACCGCTCCACCTGTATCACCTGATGTAGCAACAAGTACTGTGATTTTTCTACCTTCCTCTTTTGCAAAGTACTCCATCATCCTTGCTAATATCCGTGCAGCAAAGTCCTTGAATGATGCAGTGGGCCCCTTTGTAAGCCAGAGAAGATAGAATCCATTATGCACCCTCTGTAGAGGAACATCAAAGTTATAGGCATCAAGAACCATCTGCTCAAGTTTTGATAATGGGATTTCATCTGCTGTAAAGCGACGGATAATATCTGTAGCAATATCAGTATAACTTTTTTGTCTGAACATTTCTATCTCATCCCTTCTTAAGGATGGAATAAATACAGGCATATATAAACCATAGTCCTCTGGCTGCCCCTTGAATATCACCTCTTTGAAGGTTGCCTCCGGGACTTCTCTGTTGGTACTCCTGAATAATATCTTCATCATTTCCCCTTTATCTCTCCATATATTATAATACTATATACATTTTATTAAAACAGGAGAAGATACGGACAGAATAAAAATTTTACAGGTAGGGGCAGGAAATTTTGGAAACAGTTGGATTGATATCATAAAAAATTCTCCCGAGTGGGAACTGACAGGGGTGGTAGATATAGACAGGAACAATCTCATCTGTATTGGACAACAATACAAAATACCTGAAGAGCAATGTTTTACATCACTCGCAGAAGGTATAAAAGGTACATCTCCTGATGCCTTACTAAATGCAACACCTCCACAAGTACATAAAACAACATCTCTTATTGCACTTGATGCAGGACTGCACATCCTGGTAGAAAAACCTCTTTCAGATAATATACAAGATGCTCAGGAAATAGTTACATATGCTGAGAAGAAAAATAGAAAACTGATGGTGAGTCAGAACTATAGGTATAGGAGTCAGCCAAGAACCATAAGAAAACTTATTGAAGAAGGGGGCTATTGGTAGGCCCGGCTATGTAGTAGTGAACTTCCAGAAAGGGCCAAAATTCAGTGGCTTCAGGGCAGAAATGGATTATCCATTACTCATAGATATGGCAATCCATCACTTTGACCTTATGCGGTATATCACAGGAGAAAATCTTGTAAGTATATACACAAAAAGTTGGAACCCCTACTGGAGTTGGTTCAAAGGAGATGCAGCAGTTAATTTATCTATGGGTTTTTCAGGAGATATTCAGATATGCTATTCTGGTAGTTGGGTAAGCACAGGGAAAGAAACATCATGGGATGGCGACTGGGAGATATATGGAGAGAAAGGAACTATCTTGTGGAAGGATGGCAGGATATATACCATCACAGGTGGAAATAGTCAGGAGATTGAGCCCATAAGGATGGAAAAAGAAGACAGATACCTTTCTCTATATGAGTTTTACTGTGCCTTAAAGGAAAATAGAGAGCCGGAAACCAGTGGAAGGGATAATCTTTACAGTTTATCTATGGTATTTAGGTCCATTGAATCAGCAAAAAAGGGCATACCTGTCTCTTGAGCCCTTTCTAATTTGCTAAGAGTATTAAATCTTACAATCGGAGAAACTGATGGGAACCTATAAAGGAGAGGTTGTTGCAATATACTTTCCAAGTTGGCATCCTGATGCCCATTACCAGTCATGGTATGGAAGGGGATTTACAGAGTGGGAACTTGTAAAAACCACAAAGCCATTATTTGAAGGACATCATCAGCCCAAAATTCCTGAGTGGGGATACTTTGATGAGAGCAGTCCTTTATGGGCAGAAAGGCAGATAGACCTTGCCGCTGATAATGGAATTACTGTTTTTATGTTTGATTGGTACTGGTACAGCGGAGTAAGATTTCTCTCAGATGCACTTGAAAAGGGATTTTTGAAGGCAGACAATTCTAACAGGGTAAAGTTTTGCATAATGTGGGCAAACCATACATGGGGTGCATGGCCTGCAACTACTGGCATCCCGGGAATGGCAGGACAACATATATGGCTGCCCATAAGGCACTGGATTGAGGATACAGAAAATGCCTGTAATTATTGCTGTGAGAATTATTTTGTAAAAGAAAACTACTGGAAGATAGATAAGATGCCTGTTTTTATTATCTATGATATATCTACATTTATTAAACTTACAGGAGGACAGGAAAGTGCTAAAGAAGCACTCCAGAGGATGAATGATTGCGCGAAGAGATGGGGATTCCCCGGTCTGTGGTTTATTGCCAACATTGGCTGTTGTGGAGATAACATATACTGTTGCGGATGGGACAGAGTGCCAGATGCTAAAGGACTTGGTTGCTCAGGAGTTTTTGCATATAACATTGTGAGAACACCTGACTATCCCTATCTTTCAGAATCAATGCCTGTAGTTCCGTATGAAAATGTCATTAACTCTCATACCTATGTATGGACGAAAATAGAAGAAAAAGGACTCACACATTTTCCTGTGGTTACCTTCGGATGTGATGTAACACCCAGATGGCATAGAGGGGTAAAACTCCCTTTTGACTTTAAAAAACTATCTTATGAACCTATTATTACAGGTAATACTCCTGAAAGATTTGGAGAACTGTGTAAGTTAGCCATAAAACATAGCCAGAATAACAGAGAACCAGGGGCGATATTTATTAACGCATGGAATGAGTGGACAGAAGGTATGTATCTGCTACCAGAAAGAAGGTATGGAACATCATATCTTCAGGCACTTAAATCAGCACTTCAATATGTTTGACTACCTATTATCTGTTACTTTTCAAAACGGATGATGCCATATTCTTCAAGGAAATGGAAGTTTGATTGAGATAACTGTGGGAACATACTTAACTCTTTCTTTTTTAGATACTTTGAATAGTTATATCTGGAAATCAATATCCGCCACTCAGAGCCAGGTCCAAAGTAATGTTCCTGCCTCGGTGTAAACATATACCATGGTGCGATATTCCTTACAGGTAAAGAGAGTTCTATCGTCCAGTATCTATCCCTGTCATTGCTGTTATTCAGTGTTCCTTCTATCTGTGTTGCAACTTTTATATCAACCATATTTTTTGTCCATCTGTCCATATTTCTGAAGATGCCAAGGAACTTACGTGATGGGAACCAGAAGACCGTCTTTTTGTTGTTTGGTGTTCCGTAAAGTTCCCAGTACCACTCCTCTTTTTCTGGTTTAAGAAAGACCTCCAGTACATCTCCTGTGGTATAGAAGTGCATCTGGTCTTCTTCTCCTGTCTGGATTATATCGGAATCAATAAGATATGCACCTATATAGAGGAATTCATCATCCCACGCCAGCATCACCTCACCACCTTCCTGCGGGACATCAGACCTTCTATCCTTGCTTAAAGATAGATTATAGCGCGTGGCTCTCTTCCATACAGAGTCATCAAGTTTACCATCTATAACAACAGGACTTTCTGTATATATTGCCACTACCTCTGCTGGCACCAACTGCCTTTTTCCTTTATCCTTATTATTTTTACTCATTCTTTCATTTCCTGTTTTTTAATCTGTCAGGGTCTTAAAAAGCGTGGTGTATATTGGGCCGGAACTTCTGATGTCACTTTTTATAAGTTCTACCTCTTTTATATCCATCACTCCAAATTCCATATCCTTGTATCTATTAATAGTTTCCCGGAGAAGATTTAGATTAGGAGTGGACCTAAATCTTGCGATGGTGATATGCTCCTTAAACCTGCCCTCTTTTTTACTTATTCCTGCCTTTGCAAGTTCTTCTTCAAAGAGATTATTGAGTTTTTTCAGTTGCCCTTCGGAATGCATCCCGACCCAGAAGACCCTTGCACTCTTCTCATCAGGAAAGACACCCACACCCCTTACACTTGCCCTGACTGGCAAAACTTTTTCTACTGAACAAGAGATAACTTTTTCAATATAAGGAATATCGGCCTCTTGTGTCTCTCCAATGAATTTCAGGGTAAGATGCTGGTTCTCTGGTGGTACTATCCTTGCTTCTCTTATCTTCTTAAGTTCAGAGATAACCAACCCTTCTATCTTCTTTTTTATTTCATCAGGAATTCTAATTCCTATAAAGAGTCGCACTTTTAATTCACCCTCACCTACAGTAAACTCAAAATCCAAAACTATAAACCTTAAAACCTATCTCACTCCTTTGGAAAAGAAGGGTTGGGGTGGATTTCTTCCTAATTTTCCAATCTTTTAATCTTCTAAAAGGATGTATGTCAGAGTTATTTTTTCTTCAACCAGGGCATCATATCACGCATCTTTTTGCCAACCTCTTCTATGAGATGCTCTTCTGATTGTCTCTTCAGGGCATTATATACAGGTCTACCAACAGTGTTTTCAAGAATCCATTCCCTTGCAAAATTACCACTCTGAATATCAACAAGAACATCCTTCATATTCTCTTTTACACCCTCATCTACAACCATCGGACCTCTTGTCATATCCCCATACTCTGCGGTATCGCTTACAACCTGCCTCATTCCCTGTATGCCACGCTCGTTGATAAGGTCCACTATGAGTTTAAGTTCATGGCAGGTCTCATAATAGGCAACCTCTGGTTGATAACCGGCCTCAACCAATGTCTCAAATGCATATTTTATCAGTTGTGTAACTCCGCCACAGAGAACCACCTGCTCTCCAAAAAGGTCTGTCTCTGTCTCTTCTTTAAATGTCGTTTCAACAACACCACACCTTGTACCACCAAGACCCTTGGCATAGGCAAGTGCAAGTTTCATTGCATTACCTGTATAGTTCTGCTGGACAGCAACGATACAGGGGACACCTTTTCCCTGCACAAACTGGTCTCTTACAAGGTCGCCAGGTCCTTTGGGGGCAACCATATATACATCAATGTTAGCAGAAGGAACTATCTGACCGAAGTGTATGGAAAACCCATGCGCAAATCCGAGTGCCTTGCCTTCTGAGAGATAAGGAGCAATAAACTCCCTGTAGACAAAGGGCTGTGCATTATCCTGAACAAGAATCATTATCACATCACACTTCTTTGCAACTTCATCAGCAGAGAGTGGCTTAAATCCATCCTCCACTGCCTTCTTATAGTTTGACGTCCCTTCAAGTTCACTTATTAAAACCTCTACTCCACTATCCCTGAGATTCAGTGCATGTGCCCTGCCCTGACTCCCATAGCCCACAATACCAACCTTCTTACCCTTAAAAAACTCTAAATCTGCATCCTTCTCATAATAAATCTTTGCCATTTCATGCCTCCTTGTTATTTTTTTTGGTTATATTCTCGTGCAATCGCCACCTTACCTGTTCTTATCAACTCTTTTATACCATACCCCTTCAACATCTCAATCATTGCATCAATCTTTGATGTCTTACCAACAATTTCAAGTGTGAGGGATTGTTTTCCTATATCCACAACCTTTGCCCTAAAAACATCTACCAGCTGCATTACTTCCTGTCTTGCTGCTGGGGTAGGTGTCTTCACCTTCACAAGTACCAGTTCCCTATCAATAAAATCACCCTCTGTAAGGTCTGTTACCTTTATTACATCAATAAGTTTGTTCAACTGTTTATAAATCTGTTCTAATATCCGCCTGTCTCCTTTCACTGTCAGTGTCATCTTTGAGACATTTGGGTCCTCTGTTTCTGAAACACATAAACTATCTATGTTGTAGCCCCTTGCAGAAAAAAGTCCTGCAATTCTGGCAAGTACCCCTGCCTTATTCTCCACAGTGATAACAATAATGTGGGACAAACCTTCTTTTTCATTATTATTTTCTGTCATTGTCTCTTCTCCTCTCTTTCCTTTTTTCCCCTCCCTCAGAGGGGAGGGGATAAAGGAGAGGGTGAGAAACTTTTCCTATTACTCTCCACCCCCACCTATAAATAAACTCTAAATCCAAAACACTAAACCTAAAAATCCCCTCTAACCACCCCCACCTATATCCTCCCCCCTCATATGGGGAGGAATTGAAGGGGACTCTTCCCTCACAAAATCCCCTCTAACCCCCCTTTATAAAGGGGGGGAATGGGGGGATTTATAAAGGAAGGTGGGGATGGATTTCCTTCTATCTTGCTACTTGCTACTGTCAATCAGCAGTTGACTGAGATTTTATGCCAGACCTTCAAGTATCCGGTCCAATGACTCTCCTGCTGGAACCATAGGAAACACATTTTCTTCTTCACATATCCTGCAATCAACAAGTACAGGCCTCTCTTTCTCTTCAAGAACCTTTGGAATAATTTTGTCAAACTCCTCCGGAGAGGTTACTTTATAGCCCACTGCACCGTATGCATCAGCAAGTTTGACAAAGTCCGGCTCTGCGTTTTTAAGACAGGTATAGGCATATCTCTTTTTATAAAACAGTTGTTGCCACTGTCGCACCATACCAAGACAACAATTATTCAGAATAATAATCTTCACAGGAAGTTTGTTATAGACAGCCGTGGCAAGTTCCTGTATGTTCATCTGGATACTTCCATCACCTGCAATGTCCACAACAATTTTTTCAGGATTTGCCACCTGTGCACCTATAGCAGCAGGAAATCCAAACCCCATTGTGCCAAGTCCACCTGATGTAATCAGTGTCCTTGGCCTTCTAAATTTATAATACTGGGCAGTCCACATCTGATTCTGCCCTACCTCAGTACATATAATCGCATCATCAGGAAGTAGTGAAGAAAGTTTCTCTATAATATACTGGGGCTTCAGACCGTTTTTGTCATAGGTAAGAGGATACCTCTTCTTCCACTCCTTTATCTTTTTCACCCACGGTTCTATGTCAAGTTTCTCTGCCTTTTCACAGAGTTTGATAAGTATATTCTTTGCATCCCCTACAATTGGAATATCCACAACAATGTTTTTACTTATAGACGATGGGTCTATGTCTATATGAATAATCTTCGCATGCGGGGCAAATGTTTTAATATCTCCTGTAATTCTGTCATCAAACCTGCATCCCACAGCAATCAGAAGGTCCGTCTCAATAACAGCATAGTTGGCATATTTTGTACCGTGCATACCAAGCATACCTAAAGCAAGAGGATGCTCTATAGGAACACTCCCTAACCCCATAAGCGTAAAGATAGCAGGTATCCCTGTATTATCAATAAAACTTCTGAGCTCGTCAGAGGCATTGGAAGCGATTACACCTCCACCCACAAGTAATAGGGGCTTCTTTGCCTCCTTAATGGTCTTCCATGCCTTTTCTATCTGTAAAGGGTGCCCTTCGTATGTTGGCTTATAACTTCTTATCTCAACCGATTCAGGATACTCAAACCTACCTTCAGCCCTCTGGACATCAACAGGAAGGTCTATAAGCACAGGTCCAGGTCTTCCTGAACTTGCTATATAAAATGCCTCCTTTATAGTGATTGCTATATCATTAACATTTTTTACGAGATAGTTGTGCTTGGTAATGGGTCTGGTAATCCCTGTAATATCAACCTCCTGGAATGCATCACTGCCTATCAGGTGGGTTGCCACCTGTCCTGTAATAGCAACCAGAGGGATAGAATCCATATAGGCAGTTGCAATACCTGTAACGAGGTTTGTTGCTCCTGGTCCTGATGTTGCCATACACACACCTACCCTGCCTGAAGACCTTGCATATCCATCCGCAGCATGTGCTGCACCCTGTTCATGTCTGACAAGTATAACCTTTATATCGCTATCATACAGGTGGTCACAAAGAGGAAGCAGTACACCACCAGGATATCCAAATATAATATCCACCCCCTCTTTCCTTAATGACTTCACAACTATCTCTGCACCAGTCATTGTCTCTTCTCCTTACCGTACTATTATCTGTTCCCGTGAAGAACCCACAGAAACCATTCTAATGGAAACATTCAGTATCTCTTCAATTCTTTCTATATACCTTCTGGCATTGACAGGTAGTTTACTATAACTCCTTATTGCTGATATATCTTCACTCCATCCATCCATCTCTTCATATACAATATCACAATGTAAAAATACCTTTGTATTAAAAGGATACTCCTTATAGCGCCTACCGTCAAATTCATATGCTACTGCTATCTTTATTTTCTCAATACCTGTAAGAACATCTAATTTAGTCATTACAAGTTCATCCAATCCATTAACTGAGGCAGCAAATCTTGTCAGAACAGCATCAAACCATCCACACCGTCTGGGTCTTCCTGTTGTGGCACCGTATTCACCCCCTGCCTTTCTCAAAAAGTCACCTTCACTATTGTTAAGTTCTGTAGGAAATGGTCCCATTCCCACACGTGTGGTATAACTTTTGGCAACACCTATGATACGGCTTATTTTCTTTGGAGATATCCCCAGTCCTGTACAGGCACCACCCGCAATACAGTTTGAGGCAGTAACATAAGGATATGTCCCAAAATCAATGTCAAGAAATGTACCCTGAGCACCTTCAGCAAGGATATCTTTTCCATCTTCTATTTCTTCATTAAGATACCTGTGTACATCCCTGACCATTTTTTTTATCCTGCCTCTGTAGATTTTTGTTTCTTCATAGATTCTTTCAGGTGAAAGCATCTCCTCTTTATAATATTCTCTAAAAAGATAGTTTTTCAGTTCCAGTGCAATCTTCAATTTTTCCATAAACACATCTTCTTCAAGGAAGTCAACAACTCTTATACCTATCCTGTTAAACTTATCTGCATATGTTGTACCTATCCCTCTGCCAGTTGTTCCAAGGGCACCTTTACCGCGAAATCTGTCTTCTATCTGGTCAAGTATCTTGTGATATGGAAGTGTCATATGGGCATTCTCCGCAATGAATAGACGGTCTTCCACAGAAATACCATTTTTTTCAAGGCCATCTATCTCCTCAAAGAGAGAGACAGGGTCAACCACCACACCGTTTCCTATAACACATATCTTATCAGGATAAAGGATACCCGAAGGCACAAGATGAAAGATATATTTTTTGTCTTCCAGCACAACAGTATGACCAGCATTACCACCACCCTGATACCTTGCTATAATATCCATACCACCTGCAAGATAGTCAATAATCTTACCCTTCCCTTCATCTCCCCACTGTGTTCCAACGACAACTGTTACCATTCCTTTTTCTCCTTTTTTTGAATTAGAAGATTTGAAGATTGCAGATTTTAAGATTTATAATCTATCTTTTTATTTTACTGATAATTGCCTCACCCATCTCTCTTGTACCTACATAGTTTGTATCCCCAGGGTCCCTGAAGTCATAGGTAAGATACCTGCCTTCTTTAATTACATCTGCCAGTGCCTGTTCAAGTTGTGTTGCCCTTTTATTTTCCCCGATATAGTCAAGCATCATAACTCCTGCAAGAAGTAGTGCGGAAGGATTTACTTTATTCTGTCCCTTGTATTTTGGAGCACTCCCATGGGTTGCTTCAAAGACTGCTATATCTTCCCCTATATTGGCACCGGGTGAAAGGCCAAGCCCTCCAACCAGGCCTGCACACAGGTCAGAAAGGATATCACCATAAAGATTAGGACAGGCAAGCACATCATACATTTCTGGCTTCTGAACAAGTTGCATAGCCATATTGTCCACAATCCTGTCTTCAAAAACAATATCGGTATACTCCTGTGATACTTTTCTTGCCACATCAAGAAAAAGACCATCCGTAAACTTCATTATGTTTGCCTTGTGTACTGCTGTTACCTTTTTCCTCCTGTTTTTCCTTGCATATTCAAAGGCAAACCTTACAAGTCGTTCGGAGTTCTTAATGGATATTGGCTTAATACTTATCCCTGAATCCCTATTTATCCGCTGCCCTGTCCTTTTCTCTATAAACTCAATAAGTTCTTCTGTCTCTTCTTTCCCCTGTTGAAACTCTACTCCTGCATATAAATCCTCCATATTTTCTCTTATCACTATGATATCAATATTATTGTATCTGCTTCTCACACCCTCATAAAACTTAAAGGGACGGAGACACACATAAAGATTGAAGTGCTGTCTGATATAGACATTTACACTTCTAAAGCCACTGCCTACAGGTGTGGTAAGTGGTGCCTTAAGACATACCTTGTTCTCCTCTATGGACTTCAGTGTTTTATCAGGTATAGGGGTACCATATTTCTCAATAGCAGTTTCACCTGCCTCCTGTATATCCCAGTCAATATCCACCCCTGTCGCCTCTATACAATTCTTTACCACATCAGTTATCTCAGGCCCTATCCCATCTCCAGGTATCAGTGTAATCCTATATCCCATCTTTTTTTCTCTATAGTTTAAATCTCTTGTTCTCTTTTATATAGTTGACCACTCCACCTGCCTTTACAATTTTAAGCATAAAATCAGGCAGAACCGATGACTTTATCACACTACCCTTTGTGATATTTCTTATCTCACCTTTTTCAATATCTACCTCTATCTCATCACCTGTCTCAATACCATCGGTCTCTGCCTCCACAAGAACAAGTCCCACATTAATTCCGTTCCTGAAAAATATCCTTGCAAAACTTCTGGCAATCACAGCAGGAATTCCTGCATACTTTATAACAAGCGGTGCCTGTTCCCTGCTGGAGCCACATCCAAAATTTTTGCCTGCAACAATAAAGTCCCCTTTCTTTATCTTTTTGTAAAAGTCAGGGGCTATATCCTCCATTAAATGTGTAGATAGTTCATTCATATCAAGTGTTTTGAATTTATATTTACCGGAGATAATATAGTCAGTGTTTATATCATCCCCAAACTTATGTGCATTACCTTTCAGTATCATCTTACTCTCCAGTATTTTTTAAAAACCACAGAAAAAGATGATACCATAGATTGCTTTTATGGACAAGAGGCAAGAGAGGGAAAGAAATCCACCCTAACCTTCCTTTATACCTTCAATTCCTCCCCATATGAGGGGGAGGATATAGGTGGGGGTGGAGTTCCCTTCAATTCCTCCCCATATGAGGGGGGAGGATATAGGTGGGGGTGGTTAGAGGAGATTTTTAGGTTTAGTGTTTTGGATTTAGAGTTTAATATAAGAGTAGCGAGTAGAGAGTAGCAAGTAGCGAGAATAAATATCCTTACTTTTAAGTTTAGTGTTTTGGATTTAGAGTTTAATATAAGAGTAGCGAGTAGA
The DNA here is from genome assembly GCA_028697565.1 of Candidatus Ratteibacteria bacterium. Taxonomy (GTDB): domain Bacteria; phylum Ratteibacteria; class UBA8468; order B48-G9; family JAFGKM01; genus JAAYXZ01. The sequence continues at coordinate 394 of JAQVEU010000008.1, read as the reverse complement.
GAGTAGCAAGTAGCGAGAATAAATATCCTTACTTTTAAGTTTAGTGTTTTGGATTTAGAGTTTATTTATAGGTGGTGGTGGAAAAAATGTTGCTCATAAGTTATGCATATTTATACACGCTATTGACACTATTTATAAAGAAGAGGTATAATAATACACAATAAAAGTTAATAAAATTTATTAAGAGGAGTTAAAATGCCAGCAAAAATAATTACTTTCCAGATAGATGATGAGTTAAACAAAAAGTTAGATAGAATAACAAAAGAGCTTGACCTTCCGAAAAGTTGGATAATAAAACAAGCAATAAAACAGTACCTGGTGAGATATGATGAATCCCTTTCAGATATAAGGATATCTACTCTGGAAGAAGGTAAAACCCATAAGGAAGTCCTGA
>JAQVEU010000144.1 GCA_028697565.1 Candidatus Ratteibacteria bacterium | reverse complement strand
ACCCCGATAGAGCCACGTTGTACCACATATCTCTGAAATTTTTCAGGGATACTAAATACCAGTAGACCACTATTTTTATCTTTATACAGATGCCTTATGGGTGTCTTAAAGTCAATATGACCTGTCAATATATGCCCACCTACTCTATCTCCCTGTCTTAACGCCCTTTCAAGGTTTACATAGTCCCCTGCCCTTACCTCTGCAAGATTTGTCTCCTTCAGTGTCTGACTGCTTAAAGAGACACTCAACACATTTCCCTTGAGTTGTTCCACTGTAAGGCATACACCATTAACAGAGATGCTATCCCCTTCCTTTATGTCATCAAAAACATTCTTTCCGGTAATCTCGCAGGTGCTCATTCTACCAGAAGGAGAAATCCTCTTTATCTTTCCGACCTCTTCAATTATCCCTGAAAACATATCCTGCCTCGTATAAAAAAGTCATCCCCTATCTTCTTTGTCTCATAATACTCTATTCCTACTGCCTCAGAGATATGTCTCTTTTCTTTTCCTGATATAGGAGCGAGAGAGTTATCTCCGCCCAGTATTTTATTGCTTATGAAGACCATTATCTCATCAACAAACCTTTCTTCCCAGAAGGATGTAAGGGTATAACATCCGCCCTCAACCATAACTATACCTATCTCTCTTTGATATAACTCATCCATCAGTGCTTTAAGAGAAAATCTGTTATTTTCAAATGGTATCTTTATAACCTCACACCCCTGTTTCTCCCTGAAATTTCTTACATTCTCATCCTTCACCTTCTCCGATACCACAACCATAATTTTATTAGAGGATTCCCATATCTTCCCCTCCTCTGGTATTTTTAGGAAAGGGTCCAGTATAATCTTCCAGTATCTCTTCCTTTCAAGCAACCGCTTTTCTGTCTGGAATGAGGGAGATATATAGTCCAGAGAGGGATTATCCTTTATAACCGTATTTACACCCACAATGACCCCATCCATTTCAAAACGTAGATTCTTCACAAACATCCTGGCATCTTCTCCTGTAATCCACTTTGAGTTACCTGTGCCTGTGGCTATCTTACCATCTAATGTCTGTGCCCACTTCAAAACTATATAAGGCCTTTTTTTGGTAATGTATGTAGTATATGCTCTGTTTATCTCCTCACCTTCCTTTTCCATAATTCCTTTGATTACTGTAATCCCATTCTTTTCTATTTCTTCAATCCCTTTGCCTGCCATAAGAGGATTTGGGTCTTCCACTGAGCATACAACCTTTTTGATTCCTGCCTCTATTATTGCCTTTGTGCAGGGAGGTGTCTTCCCATAATGACAGCAGGGTTCCATATTAACATAAAGTGTTGCACCCCTCGCCTTATCTCCTGCCTTTTTCAGTGCTTCTATTTCTGCATGTGGCAGACCGAATGCCTTATGCCATCCACTACTGATGGTCCTGTTGTTTTTTACTATAACAGCACCAACCATAGGATTGGGACTGACAAGTCCGCTGCCCTTTTTGGCAAGTTTTAGTGTTTTTCTGATGTATCCCTTATGGTCTCCCATCGCTATTTATTTCCACTACACACTTTAGTACCTCTCCCTGCCTTACCATTTCTATCCCTTCATTTATTTTTTCCAGAGGAACAACACATGAGATAAATTTTGAGGCATCTATCTTTCGCTCTGAAATAAGTTTTGCTGCTTTAATAAAGTCCCTTCTGTTTGATGCAAATGAGCCAAATACAGAAAGTTCCTTATAGTGGATAAGGTTGGCATCTATATTGATAAAGGAATCATCCTTCGGAAGACCTCCAAACAAACTAATCCTTCCTTTTGAACCAAGGAGCCCCAGACCTTCAATCTGTGCCTGTTTTGCAGGGCAGGCAGTAATAACAACATCCGCTCCGTATCCTCCTGTCTGTTTCATCACCTCATCCTTTACATTTATTTTTTTAGGGTCAAGTAGAAGAATATCCCCAAAATGCCTCCCAAATTTTTCAAGTCGTTCATATACAGGGTCAACCATAATGACCTTTTCTGCTCCTTCTGCCAGGGCAAGAACCGCATGCATAAATCCTATAGGGCCTCCACCATATATAACCACTATGTCTCCTTCTCCTATGTTAAGATAATTCTGTCCATTAATTGCACAGGAGAGTGCCTCTATCAACGCACCTTCCTTCAGAGAGACACCTTCAGGAAGTTTTATCACTGCCTGTTGTTTTACTGCTGGGGCAGGGACTATCACATATTCAGCATAACCACCAGGATAGAAGTAGCCAATTGCTTTTGTATCAGGACAAAGATTATAAAACCCTTTTCTGCACATCTTGCAAACCCCACAGCCGATAGATGTAACAAGTACAACCTTATCTCCTTTCTGTATTTTTTCTGGATACTTTACATCTGAACCAATCTCTTCCACCACTCCTGTAATCTCATGTCCTATAACTGCTGGAGGTATAACCTTCTTATGTCCGGAAAGGTATATCCGCACATCTGTACCGCAGATGGCACAGTAATGAACCTTTACCTTTATCTCACCCTTACCACACACAGGGGTATCAATCTCTTCTACCCTTATATCCTGTATTCCATAATAAATTGCTGCCTTCATCGTCCCCCCTTCTTAAAGTTATGGTAAAATTATCTTTATGAAAAAACTTGTAATTTTCTTTTTTATTCTTTTACAGCCGACATTTTCTTCTAATATACCTACCCTCTATTTTACTCCAAATAGACAAACAGACAAAATAGTTATTTCCATTATTGAAGGTGCGGAAAGTTCTTTATATATAGCAGGGTATTCTGTTTCATGGGAAAATATCCTGAAACTTATAAAAAAGAAACAGGAGAGTGTAGAGGTAAAGGTCCTTGTAGACGGACAAATAAAAGGTGTGCCAGAAGATATTGTAAGAGTATATAAAAAACCAGGATTTTTCCATCCCAAGTTTATAACCGTGGATGAAAAAACAGTACTTATCGGCTCTGGCAATTTTACAGAAGATGGCTTTCACCTTCACCACAACCACTTTTTGCTTATACAGGACAGAGATATAGCGGACTTTTTTAACAGGAGATTTCTTGCCTGGTGGGATGATATTTCTGAAGAAAGTCAAAAGGTAAAACTTAAAGGTCAAAAAACAAAGGGTGAAAATCAAAAGTTAGAGATATACCAGGATGGGATATACCGGATATATTTTTCTCCTGAGACTGACTGTGAGTCCGTTATAATTCAGGAGATTTCAAAAGCAAGAGATACAATACACTTTGCACACTACCGTTTTACATCAGAGTCGATTACAAAGGCAATTATCCTCAGAAAGATGGCAGGTGTTAATGTCTACGGTATAATGGATGCGTCAGGAATAGCACCTTACTCTGTCTTTTATCCTCTTTCTGATTATGGATGCC
>JAQVEU010000143.1 GCA_028697565.1 Candidatus Ratteibacteria bacterium | reverse complement strand
TTCCAATAGTAATAAAGATGTAGTTATTATTGATGATGGATTTCACTGCCACCACATTTCAAAAACACTTAATATCATAGTTATAGATATGGCAAATCCTTTTGACAATGGGTTATTATTACCCGCCGGTCTTCTAAGAGAGCCCTTATGGGAACTTAAACGTGCGGATGTTTTTATACTCAGTCACCCTTATATGGTTGATAGACCGACATACCAAAAATTGACAGGTTATCTTAAAAAATTCCAGAAGCCGGTATTTATTATGGACTATAAGATAGAATGTCTAAAGGATAAGGAAAAGGAACTCGCCACGGATTTTATAAAAGATAAGGATATTCTTGCCTTTACAGGTACAGGTAGCCCCTTTAACTTTTTTTCATTGCTTGCTACACTATCACCTAAAAAGATATATGGGGCAGTATACCCCGACCACTTTCACTACCAAAAAGAGGATATAGAGGAACTGGAAGATATGTGTATAAAGAAAAATGCCTCCTGCCTTATAACAACAGAAAAGGACTATATAAAAACTACTATGTATGAATGTAGTATCCCGATGTATTATCTTAAGATAAGACCGGTTCTGAAAAGTACAGAAGGAAAGGAATTTGACACATTACTAACCAATGTAGTAAAATAATTCATTTCTAATTACTTACATACAGGAGGAAACGATGGCTTTCTCACCCAATAAATTCATAACTGAAAAAACGAAGGAACTCCAGCAAAAGATAGGAAATCAGAAGGCACTTATAGCAACATCCGGTGGTGTTGATAGTATGACCTGTGCAATGCTCGCAAAAAAAGCACTTGGCAACAATATTGTTATTCTTTTTCTTGATGATGGACTTATGAGAGAAGGGGAACCGGATGAAATAAGAAAGTTTTTTATAGGTGTTGGCATAACACCTGAGATATGGGATGTAAAGGATGCCTTTTTTGAGGCACTAAAGGGTAAGGTAGACCCTGAAGAAAAACGGTTTGCATTCAGGGATACATTTTACAGAACATTAGGGCAGGCAGTGAGAAGTTATTCTGTGGACTTTCTCATACAGGGGACAATCGCCGCAGATATCGTGGAGACACAGAAAGGAATCAAGACACAGCACAATGTTCTTTCTCAGATAGGTCTTAATCCAGCAAATTTTGGGCTTAAAATTGTTGAGCCATTAAGGGAACTGTATAAACACCAGGTTAGAGAGGTAGCAAAAAAGTTGGGACTACCAAACAGGTTTGCTGAAAGGAAACCATTTCCCGGTCCAGGACTGGCAACGAGGATAATAGGAGAGGTAGTTCCTGATAAGGTGGAGAAGATAAGGAAGGCAACAAAAATAGTAGAAGATACCATAAGAGGTGCCAGTGTATTTCAGGTTCTTGCAGTCCTGCTTTCGGATAAGGCAACAGGTATAGTGAATGGTAAGAGAATGTTGGGAGATATTATTGCCATACGGGCTGTGGAATCAAAGGATGCTCTGACAGCCAGTCCCTGTAGGATTCCATGGGCAACTCTTTTCAAGGCAAGGGACAGGATTTTGAAGGAAGTTCCAGGGGTGGTGAAGGTAGTATATGACATAACACCAAAGCCACCAAGTACGATAGAATATATATAATGGATTAAACGTAAATACTCAGTCAACTACATTGCCTGAGAGTAGAGAGTAGCAAGTAGAGAGTAGAGAGATAAAAGGAAATCCACCCCAACCCTCCTTTATGAAAGGAGGGAATTAAAAGAGAATTCCCCTCTTTAATAAAGAGGGGTGAGGGGAGATTTAGGTTCTCCCCTTGATAAGGGGGAGGTAGAGGGGGTTTGGTGAAGGGGGAGGTTCCCTTCAATTCCTCCCCATATGAGGGGGGAGGATATAGGTGGGGGTGGTTAGAGAGGATTTTTAGGTTTAGTGTTTTGGATTTAGAGTTTATTTATAGGTGGGGGTGGAAAGTATAGGAAGGAGAGCAGTGAGATAAACACTTGGTAGGTTTTCACCCTCCCCTTTATCCCCTCCCCTCTGAGGGAGGGGAAAAAAAGAGAGTATAGCAAAATCCATCCTAACCTTCCTTTACAAAAGGAAGGAATGGGAAAAGGAAGGAGAAGCAAGAAAGAGAGAGGAAAATTTCCCACTTTTGTAAAGGGGGATACAGGGGGATTTTTCCCCTCTTTGATAAAGAGGGGTTAGGGGAGATTTAGGCAGATTTTTGAATGGGGTATTCTTCTATTTTAGGAGAAATAGTAGAGAAATATGGAAGAAAACTGTGGTGTGTTTGGGTTGTATAGTGCCGAGAAGAAAAGGGTTGCAAGGGATATATATTATGGTATCTTTAAACTCCAACATAGAGGCCAGAGATATTGTGGTATAGCCACATATTCTTCAGAAGATATCCATATTATCACCCACAAGGGATTTGTCCGACATACCTTTACGGATGAGGACATTCGTTCACTCAAAGGTTTCTCAGGAATAGGGCATGTAAGTTTGAAGGACCGCCAGCCAGTTGTTTTAATCTCAAAGATGGGAAAATTTGCCATTGCTTTCAGTGGAAAGATACTCAACAGTGTAAATCTGAGAAATAAATTGAAGGAAAGAGGGCACTCCTTTAGTAGTGAGACAGACATAGAACTTATAGGCAAACTCATCTCCTATGAAAAGGACTTTCTTAATGGTATTGTTAAACTGAGTGAGAGGGTAAAAGGGTCTTACAGTATAGTTATCCTTACAAAAGATGGTATATATGCCGCCAGAGACCCTTACGGTTTTAAGCCACTTATTCTTGGGAAAAGGGATGGTTGTCTTGCTGTCTCTTCCGAGTCCAGACCATTTGCAATGCTATGTATGGAGATTTTAAGAGATGTGGAGCCAGGAGAGGTATTATTCATCAATAAGAAAGGAGTGAACACCCTAACGAAGATAAAAAATTCTGGTCCTGCTTTCTGTGCCTTTGAGTGGGCATATACTGCCTCTATTGACTCTATTATTGAAGGGGTTCCTGTAATAAGGGCAAGGAAGAACCTTGGAAGAAAATTGGCAGAACGTGATGGGAATGTATCCGCTGACCTGGTAGCCCCTGTGCCATTTTCAGGCATTGGTTGTGCCCTTGGGTATCACCACGCCTCAGGACTTCCTTATGAGGAGGTATTTCTTATAGATAGGTTTGCAAGTAGAAGTTATACACCACTAACCCAGGAGAGTAGGGATGAGGAGGCAAGGATTAAACTCTCAGTGATAAAGGACAATGTAAAAGGTAAGAGGATTGTCCTTTGTGATGACTCTATTGTCAGAGGGACACAGATACGTTTTAAGGTAATGGAACTAAAAAGTGCAGGTGCAAAAGAGGTTCATGTGCGGATTGCCTGCCCGCCACTTATAGCACCCTGCTTTTATGGAATTTCAACCCGTTCTTATAACGAACTTGCAGCGAAG
>JAQVEU010000007.1 GCA_028697565.1 Candidatus Ratteibacteria bacterium | reverse complement strand
CCACCCCCACCTATAAATAAACTCTAAATCCAAAACACTAAACCTAAAAATCCCCTCTAACCACCCCCACCTATATCCTCCCCCCTCATATGGGGAGGAATTGAAGGGGACTCCACCCCTCACCAAACCCCCTCTAACCCACTCTTTTATAGGGAGGAATTGAGGGAGTATCCTCCTCTTCAAAGGAAAGAAGCCAAGATATACGTTATGTTTATTATGAAATCAATTTGGTATAAACACTGGCACTCCATCTTTAATATCTACCTTTACCCTACTTCCTTCTTTTATCTCTCCTGAAAGGACCTTCATAGCAAGCGGGTTTTCTATCTCTCTCTGGATGAGCCGTTTTAAAGGTCTTGCACCATATATCTCATCATACCCTTTTTCAGCAAGATAGTTCTTGGCAGCATCTGTGAATGATATATCAATCTTTCGCTCTTGTAGCCGCTGCTGGAGATACCCTATCTGTATGTCCACTATCTTTAAAAGGTCTTCCTTCGTAAGTTTCCTGAAGATAATAATCTCATCCACCCTGTTTAAAAATTCAGGCCTGAAGGATGACTTTAACACATCCATTACCTTCTCCTTCATTGCCTCTTCATCCTTAAACATCGTGATATACTGACTTCCGATATTTGATGTCATTATGATAACAGTATTTCTAAAGTCCACAGTATGTCCCTGTCCATCTGTGAGCCGCCCGTCGTCAAGCACCTGCAGAAGTAGGTTGAATACCTCACTGTGTGCCTTCTCTATCTCATCAAGGAGTATCACACTATAAGGTCTCCTCCTTATCTTTTCTGTTAGTTGTCCTCCCTCCTCATACCCTACATAGCCAGGAGGTGCTCCTATCAGACGGGAGATTGAGTACTTTTCTGTGTACTCGCTCATATCAATACGGACAAGTGCATTTTCATCGCTAAAAAGGACCTCTGCAAGTGTCCTCGCAAGTTCTGTCTTACCAACGCCTGTGGGACCTAAAAAAATAAAAGAGCCGATAGGCCTTTTAGGGTCAGAAAGACCTGCCCTGTTTCTTCTTATGGCATTGGAGACCGCAACTATTGCCTCGTCCTGTCCAACAACCCTCTTAGAGAGGCGCTCTTCCATCTTTATCAGTTTTTCAACCTCTCCTTCAAGCATTCTTGAAACAGGTATACCTGTCCACTTTGAAACAATCTCTGCTATATCCTCTTCTGTAACCTCATCCCTTAGAAGAGCACCTGCCTTTCCCTGCACCTTTTTCAATCTATCTGTCTCTTGTTCTAACTTCTTCTGTAGTTCAATCAGTTTCCCATATTTATATTCAGCCGCCTTATCAAGATTTCCTTCTCTTTCCGCCCTTTCTATAATATTCTTTGCCTCTTCTATATCGCTCTTTATCTTTCTTATCTTTTCAACAACTGACTTTTCTGCAAGCCACCTTGAACGTAGTTTTTCCCTCTCTTCCTTTAAAGATTCTAACTCTTTTTCTATCTTTGTAAGCCGCTCTTTTACCTCACCACTTGTTTCCTTCCTAAGTGCCTGCCTCTCTATCTCCAACTGGACTATCTTTCGCTCTATCTCATCTAATTCCACAGGCATACTATCCATTTCTATCCTCAGTCGGCTTGCTGCCTCATCCACAAGGTCTATTGCCTTATCGGGCAAAAACCTTCCTGATATATACCTGCTGGAAAGAACCGCTGCGGCCACAAGGGCGCTATCTGTAATTTTTACACCATGGTGAACCTCATACCTTTCCTTAAGTCCTCTTAATATAGATATCGTTTCCTCTACACTTGGTTCTTTTACATATACAACCTGGAACCTTCTTTCAAGTGCCCTGTCTTTTTCTATATACTTTCTATATTCATCAAGAGTTGTTGCACCTATACACCTCAAAGTTCCCCTCGCTAATGCTGGCTTCAACATATTTGAGGCATCTATTGCTCCTTCCGAAGCACCTGCACCAACCAATGTATGAAGTTCATCAATAAAAAGGATAACCTCCCCTTCCCGTTTCTCTAACTCTTTCAGCAACGCCTTAAGTCGGTCTTCAAACTCTCCACGGTACTTTGTCCCTGCCACAAGTGCACCAATATCAAGGCCTAACACACGTTTGTTCTTTAATGACTCTGGAACATCCCCTGAAACAATTCTTCTTGCAAGTCCTTCAACAATGGCGGTCTTACCAACACCTGCCTCTCCTATAAGAACAGGATTATTTTTTGTCCTTCTGGAAAGGACCTGTATAACCCTTCTTATCTCCTCATCTCTCCCTATAACCGGGTCAAGTTTCCCCTTCCGTGCAAGTTCTGTGAAGTCCCTTGTATATTTTTCAAGTACCTTATATTTGTTTTCTGCTTCTTTGTCCATAACTTTTTCTCCGTTTCTTGTCTGTTGTATTATTTTTATAACCCTTTCCTTAAATATATCATACTTTTTCAGTATATCTGAGACACCTGAAGTCCCTTCTGTGAGCGAAAGAAAAAGATGTTCAACACTGATATACTCATCACCCATTGCCTCTGCTTCTCTGCCTGCATTATCCAGTACCCGAGCAAGTTGCTGGCTTATATAAAGGCCTCCTGCCCCGGGACCTGTGACCTCAGGTATTTTATCAATAGCAGAGTTGATATCATTCTTCAGTCCGTCTATGTTAGCACCTAACTCTTTCAGTAGGTCTGCAACAACATCATCTTCAATGAGGGATGCAAGAAGATGTACAGAGTCAACCACCTGGTGGTTTTTCCCCTGTGCTATAGACTGAGCCATTACCAGAACTTCCTGTGCCCTGTTTGTAAGTTTTTCGTTTATGTTTTCCATAGTTATTTAGATGGGAATAAAAAGGATAAGTTTCAAGATTTTCTCTTGCAATCTTCTAATCAATCTTGCTACTCTTCTACAAAGGTGCATTCTACCGGACCAAGTTTTATCCTATCATTATTTTGCAATAGATACGGCTTTTTCACCTCCAGCCGTGCATCATTCACAAAGGTGCCATAATTGCTTCCCAGTCCCTTTGTACCAACATCCTCAATATACCACTGGCTTCCTTTTCTTGTGAGCCGAGCATGTATCCTTGACACCTTTGTAAGGTCTTTAACTAATAATGACTGAGAGGCAGGAGATAACCTGCTGAAAAGTGTATAATGGGGTACTGTTATATCATTGGTATTAATACGTCCTATATAAAAGGTATCTTTCCCTTCTAATATATATTCCTTTTCCATATATATCTTGTCAAATACAAGTTTAGCCACATCTACCTCCGTTCAAAAAGTATACGTAGTAGCCATATAACACCCATAATAAAAAGAAAGATAGCAATCACCTGTGTTGGGTAAAGCCCAATAAAGGTAGGAGAAAGGTCTCCCCTTAACATATCCACAAGATATCTTATCAAAGAAAAACCCAGAATATAGCAGGAAAATACAATACCTGCCTTAAGTCGCTTCTTATAGAGTTTCCACAAAAAGAGAAATAGAAGGATATAAAGTGCCGAATAATATAGCTGCGTAGGGTGTAATCTGTCAGGAGAGAAAGGGAACTTCACACCCCAAAAGAACTCCGTCGGTCGTCCATAACAGCAACCATTTAGAAAACACCCGAGTCGCCCGATTGCCTCTCCAAGTGGAGTAGAAAGGGCAATAATATCAAGCATCTCCCTCAGGTCAAACCTTCTAATTTTTGAGTAAACAATAACAAAAACAAGCACGGCAATCACTGCACCTTCAATTGCCAGGCCACCATTTCTGATTCTGATAATATCAAAGGGATGTCTGTAATAATAAGAGATATGGACTGCAATATGTAACAGTCGTCCGCCTATCAGTCCCCAGATAACAATCCAGAATAACAACTGGGAGGTAAGTTCAGGTGGATACCCTCGTCTATAAGATACCCTCTGGAATATAAGACCACCAACCAGTACTCCTATTGCTACTAAAACACCATACCAGTATATAACGAAACTACCTATCTTTAAAAACTCAGGATGCATATATCCCCTTCCGTAAATATTCACTAACACCGTTCATAGTAAACTCAAAAGTCAAAACTCTATTTTCCTCCTCATCGTTGCCCTCTCCCCGTAAATGGGGCGAGGAAGAAGAGAAGGGGGTATCCCTCAAAAAATCCCCTCTAACCCCCCTTTAATAAAGGGGGGAATTGGGGGGATTTCTCCTTCCCTTTTTAAGGGAAGGTGGGGATGGATTGCTTCTCCCTCCTTTAATAAAGGAGGGTGGGGGAGGATTTTATCTTTGCTTTTATTCTTGCTACTCTCTACTCTTATATATCTTTGTGCCTAAAATAGGCATCACTGAGGGCGCACTTTATTTTTTTTGTATTGTTTCAATAAGATAATAACTACGCCAACAACAATAAAGGTATCTGCAAGATTGAACACAGGCCAGATATGAAAATTTATAAAGTCAATCACAGCACCTGTCCTTATCCTATCTATCAGATTGCCTATAATGCCCCCTTCTATTAGACCGAAGGCAGCGGTAATATGCTTGTCTTCACTATACTCTTTGAAGAAAAGGAAAATTCCGACAGCAATAAATATAGATGCCACAATAATAAAATTTCTTATGTTCAGGTTATTAAACATCCCGAAACATATACCCGTATTTCTAACAAGGGTGAGTGAAAAATATCTGAAAACAGAAAAAGAGCCAGGACCTGACAGTACACTTATCATAAGATATTTAGAAAGCTGGTCAGCCACAACAGAAAGAAGGGCCGACAAAAAAAATATTCTGTGTCTAATAGCCACCTTTTTCCTTCTCTTTCTGGCACTTAATACAATACCTTGCGTATGGAAGCACCTTTAAGCGAGAAGCACCTATCTTTTTGTTACACCTTTCGCAGATACCATACCTATTTTTCTCTATCTTCTCTATGGCAAGGTTTATATTTTCAAGAATCTTCCTTTCCTCATCAGAGAGATTTATACCAAGCCCTTTTTCAAATTCATCTGTTCCATAATCAGCAATATGTGTGGGTATGCCTCCTTCAGCAGAACCAATACCTTCTTTAAGATACCCTAAATTCTTGTAAATTCTTTCTTTTTCCTTGTTTAACAGTTCAAGATAGTACTTTTTTTCCTTTTTATCCATCACCTTCCTCCTAAATGTCAAATATGATATCAACTGATAGCATTCCCTTTGCCTCTTTAATTTTCAGATTATGATATGTTGCTGCCTTTATCTCTCTTTTTATAGAAACTGCCTTCATATCCATTGTGCAGTAAAGATTTAACATACCTTTTTCTTCCTGAATAGAGAGTTTTTTTATATCGCCTGCTATCTTTTTTACGTCCATATAGTATATCAACTCGTTCAAAAACTTTACAAGCAGTTCTTCAAGACACTCAGCAGATATTTTTATATCATAAACCTTCCCTCTTCCTTTGCTCCAAACAACTCCTGACAGAAAATAAAGTAGTTCTGCGGCATTTTTCAATAGTTCTGTAATATCTTTGCCGTAGGCCCTTCCGCCTATATCTGCTGTATGTCCAAATACCTCAAACCTCTTCATCTTCCTTTGGTACCAGAGCCATATCTACGATTGTATCACCGGGAGAAAGATTTATAAGTTTAACACCAAATGTATTTCTACCAACAGCCCTGATATCATCCACCTTCATTCTTATAACAATTCCTCCCATTGTAATGAGGATAATCTCATCGCCAGTCCTTACTGACTTTATGCCCACAACATAACCATTACGGCCACCTGTCTTTATATCTATGAGTCCTTTCCCACCTCTGTGCTGTCTTCTGTAGTGGTATATCATCGTCCTTTTCCCAAACCCTTTTGATGTACCTGTAAAAAGAGACCTGTCTTTTTCACCCTCTTGGCATATCTCAGATCCGACAACTTCATCATCCTTCCTTTTGAACCTTATACCTATCACACCTATTGCCGCCCTGCCAACTGCCTTTACCTCTTTTTCAGAAAACCTGATACTTAAACCATACCTTGTAGATAAAAATACATCATGCTGTCCATCAGTCAGGTGGACATCTATCAGTTTATCTTTTTCTCTAAGTCCTATACCTATAATTCCACCCTTCCTCGGTCTGCTGTAAGCATCTAATGCGGTCTTCTTCACCATTCCATCTTTAGTAATCATCAGAAGAAAACTATCAGGAGAAAACGCCTTTACAGGGATTACCGCTGATATCTTTTCACCCGGGTCTATCCTCAAAAGGTTTACTATTGGCTTACCCTTGGCATTCCTGCCTGCCTCCGGGATAAGGTATCCCCTCAACCAGTGGACCATCCCCTTTTCTGTAAAAAAGAGTATTGTATCCACTGTAGAACACACGAAGAGATGTTTAACAAAGTCCTCTTCCTTTGTTTTTACACCCACCAGTCCCTTCCCTCCGCGACGTTGCCTTCTGTATATATCAAGAGGACTCCTTTTTATATAGCCCTCAGATGAAACAACCACCATAATATCTTCAGGTCTTACAAGGTCCATCTCATCAAATTCCTCAATAGGACCTGCTATATCTGTCTTTCTCTTATCGCCATACTTCTTCTGGACATCTTTGAGTTCCTGCTTTATGATACCCTTTACTTTCTCTTCACTGGAAAGTATCTCTTTGAGTTCCTTTATGGTCTTTTGAAGTTGTTCCTTCTCCTTAAGTATTTTTTCTCTCTCAAGTCCTGTAAGACGTGCAAGTGGCATTGAAAGTACTGCCTGTGCCTGTTTTTCACTCATCTTGAACTTTTTTATAAGTCCATCTCTTGCCTCTTCCACTGTCTTTGAGTTCCTGATAAGGGTAATTACCTTATCAAGGTTATCCAGGGCGATAATAAGTCCGGAAACAATATGGTCCCTTTCCTCTGCCTTCCTTAGCTCATAGGTTGTCCGTCTGAGTATTATCTCCTTTCTATGGTCCACAAAGAGTTCCAGCATCTGCTTTATATTCAGAAGTTTTGGTTGCTGATTAACAAGGGCAAGATTGATAATGCCGTATGAGGACTGTAGGGCAGTATACTTGTATAACTGGTTGATAATAATATCAACATTTTCCCCCTTCCTTACCTCAAGTACTATCCTCATCCCTTCTTTGTCCGACTCATCCCTTACCTCAATCACTCCATTGATTCTATTCTCTTCTACCAGTCCTGCTATATGTTCCACAAGCCGTGCCTTATTCACCTCGTATGGTATCTCTTTTATGACAATTGTCTCTTTCTTCTTGCTACTTTCCTCCTCAACCTCAACCTTACCTCTTATTATTATTATCCCCTTACCTGTGGTATATGCTGCCCTAATTCCTGCCCTGCCACATATAGTCCCACCTGTGGGAAAGTCAGGGCCCGGAAGGACATCTATAATCTCTTCTATTGTTATATCAGGGTTGTCTATCACCTTTATCAATGCCTCTACAACCTCCACAAGATTATGAGGAGGTATATTTGTTGCCATCCCAACTGCAATGCCCGAAGAGCCATTTATAAGAAGGTTTGGTATCCTGCTGGGTAGTACCACTGGCTCTGTAAGGGATTCATCAAAGTTCGGGATGAAATCCACTGTGTCTTTCTCTATGTCGGCGAGCATCTCCATTGCAAGGTGTGTCAACCGTGCTTCTGTGTATCGCATGGCGGCTGGTGGGTCCCCATCTATTGAACCAAAATTACCCTGTCCCTCAATGAGTGGATATCTCATTGAAAAGTCCTGGGTTAGCCGTGCAATTGACTCATATATCGCAGCATCACCATGGGGATGATATTTTCCCATTACCTCACCAACTATTCTTGCAGATTTTTTGAATGGTTTGCCCGGCTCAACACCAAGTTCTAACATACCATAAAGTATTCTTCTGTGGACTGGCTTAAGCCCATCCCTTACATCCGGCAGTGCCCTCCCTATAATAACGCTCATAGCGTAGTCAATATAGGAGGTCTTCATTTCCTCTTCAATACCAACTGGTATAATTTTTTCTTCTTCGCCCATCCTTATCTCCTATCTTCTTCTCACTACTTGCTACTTCTCTATATATCTAAATTCTTTACCTCTCTAGCATATCTTTCAATAAAATCCCTTCTTGGTTCCACAGCATCACCCATAAGGATAGTAAATACCTCCTCTGCCTTTACAGCATCCTCAATAGTAACAACTTTCATCCTCCTTACCTGAGGGTCCATTGTGGTCTCCCACAACTGCTGAGGATTCATCTCTCCAAGACCTTTATATCTCTGAACAGTAAGCCCTTTCTTCCCCTTATTTTTAATGGACTCATAAAGTTCGAGAAAAGAGACATCTTCTTTTTTTCCTGTATCATTTTCCTCTATGGTAAAGATACTATCTAAAGGTGCATCTATCCTGATGCCTATTTCTTCCAGACGTTTGAGGATTTTTTCAATATCCCTTGCCTCATAAATCTCCACCATCTTATAGTCCTGTTCCTCCCCTGAAAAAAGGTCTATGTGGTTTTTGTTTTGTTTCTCCATAAAGTCAGAGAGTTCCTTATCCGTCGCAAAAAGTTCTTCCTCATCCTGATATTTTACAAGATACATCGGAATTTTTTTCTTTGTTTTCCAGTAGTTGAATATCTGTTCTATGTCTATTCCCTTGTTATCCAAACTGTAAACAATCTCCTCCATCTTTTTGCTTAATGTCCCCAATTTTAATATATTCTCATTAATATCTATCTGCTTTCCATCTTTCTGTTTTAGTGTTATCTTTATATTCTCCTTTGCCATCTGTATAAGAATTTTGTCCATCTCTGCCTCTGTATCCACATAGAACTCTTTTTTACCCTTCTTTACCTTATAAAGTGGCGGCTGGGCAATATAGATATAGCCCTGCTTTATTAAATCCGCCATCTGTCTGTAAAAAAACGTCAAAAGCAGTGTCCGGATATGGGCACCGTCAACATCAGCATCTGTCATTATAATAATCTTTCTATAACGTGCCTTTGAGGCATCAAAGTCATCTCCAACACCACCACCAATAGCCGATATCATCATCCTTATCTCTTCATTACTGAAAACTTTTTCTAATGGTGCCTTTTCCGCATTAATAATCTTGCCCTTCAGAGGAAGTATTGCCTGAAAGAATCTGTCTCTGCCCTGTTTTGCACTACCACCTGCTGAATCACCTTCAACTATAAATAGTTCCCTCTTTTCTGGCTCCTTGATGGTGCAGTCAGCCAGCTTCCCTGGCAGTGCCCCTGTTTCTGCAAGTTTCTTACGGGTCAGTTCCCTTGCCTTCCTTGCTGCATCCCTTGCCTTTGCTGTCATCACACACTTATTGATTATTTCTCTCGCAACATCAGGGTTCTCTTCAAGATAGGTAAGCACCTGCTCTGTGGTAATCCCTTCCACAAAAAATCTTATCTTTGAGTTGCCTAACTTTGTCTTTGTCTGGCCTTCAAACTGTGGCTCCGCAACTTTTACGCTTACAACTGCTGTGAGCCCTTCCCTAATATCCTCTCCTGCAAGAGGTGCATCCTCTCCTAAAAATCCATTGTTTTTCCCGTACTCATTTATTGCCCTCGTAAGACCTGCCCTGAAACCAGTCAGGTGTGTACCACCCTCTTTTGTATTGACGTTATTAGCAAAGCACAGAACCGTCTCGCTATAGCCGTCATTGTATTGGAAGGCCACCTCTACCTCCCCATCCTCTGTGCTTTTCTTGAAATAGAACGGATTAGGAGAAAGTACCTTCTTGTTCCTATTCAGGTGTTCCACAAAAGAGATAAGTCCTCCTTCAAAGTGATATTCCTCTTTTATCTTCTTCCTTTCATCCTCAAAAGTTATTTTGACTCCTGCATTAAGAAAGGCAAGTTCTCTTATTCTTCCTAATAGTATACTTTCGTCAAACTCAGTGGTCTCAAATATCTCCTCGTCCGGCTTGAATGTTACTTTTGTCCCTGTACTCTTTGTCTTTCCTACAACAGTAACTTCTGTAACGGGCTTGCCCCTTTCATATCTCTGATGGTATACCTTTCCGTCCCTTTTCACCTCAACCTCAAGCCACTCTGAAAGTGCATTAACAACAGAAACACCTACACCATGCAGACCTCCTGAAACCCTGTATGCCTTTCTGTCAAACTTTCCTCCTGCATGAAGGACGGTCATAACAACCTCTACTGCTGGTCTTTTTTCTGTTTTATGTATATCCACAGGAACCCCTCTTCCATTATCAGAAACACTGACACTGTTATCCGTGTGGACTACAACCGATATCTCATTACAGAAACCAGCCATTGCCTCATCAATACTATTATCTATTACCTCATATACAAGGTGATGGAGCCCTAATATGGATGTATCCCCGATATACATCGCGGGCCTTTTTCTTACTGCATCTATACCACCAAGAACCTGGATGGTTGTTGCATCATATCGTTGTTGTTCCCTTTCCATTTTCCCTTTCTTCCCCTCCTGTTTTTTCTTTCATTTTCCTCTCACTCCTCTCACTAAGATAAACAATATATAATACAATTTTTTTGTTTCTGTGTCAATGAAAAATACATCCTATCCATTAGATTAACTGATAGATTTTATTTGTGTTTTCATAATACAAACTGTACGGAAAATTGACAGATTTTTGTAGAGATGATAAAGTTTTTTCTCGCTACTTAAATATGAACCAGGGTGAGTGAACATTTATATAATACCTATGAGAGATAAGATGGAAGGAATTAAACTCTTAACAATAGGGGATATTCATTACAGTACAAAACCTGCAGAGATACCTCACAGGAAGGCAGAATACGGACTGGAACTCCTTAAGAGGGCACTTAAAAGGTCTACATGGGAAGAAAAGCCTGATGTTATTGTTATCCCTGGAGATATCATAAATGAAATATCAGAGGGTATGGAGGTACTTCTTCTTGAAGTTAAAAAGTCCCTGGATGCAACAAAAATTCCTGTCGTTTGTATCCCTGGCAATCATGACGGCAATTATGAAAAATTTTTCAATGTAATGGGAGAAACAACTGGTGCCCACTTCATTAAAAACTTTATCATCTACTCCTTTGCTGATGCTTATGGGGAAGGTGATACCTGTACCCGTAAAGAAGATGACATTGAAAGGTTTATATCCACAGTAAAAAGGCATCCAGACAAAAAGGTTATTGTTTTACAACATAGCCCTGTTTATCCATCCATAGAAAGTAGTTACCCTTATAATCTCACCAATTCAGAAAAGGTGGATAAAATTTACAGAGAGAATAGGGTTCTTCTTTCCATCAGTGGGCACTACCACCCGGGACAGAAACTTACCTACAAGGATGGGGTGTATTATCTTACAGTTCCTGTACTGTGTGAAGACCCGTTCAGATATCTAATGATTGAAATAAAGGGTGCAAAAATTACTGTAATAGAACAGCAACTTAAAAATCCTCTTCCTCTATGTGATAACCACTGCCACACACAGTTTGCCTACTGTGCAGAGGATATAACAATAGAAAAGGTTCTGAAAAGAGCAAAACTTCTTGGTATGGGCTATGTATGTTTCACAGAGCATGCAGACCAGTTATATCTCACACCGGAGGAATACAGCAAAGCATTATCTTTTTACCAGCCGGATATACTACTGAAGAACAAAAAAGAGAGGAAGGATAGAATGAATCTGTTTAAGGAGGCAGTAAATAGATATAAATGCGCATCTGTAAGAATGGGACTGGAGGTTGTGCCCGATAGATATGGCGGGATTTCTCTGCTTCCAGAGGACAGAGAGGGTGTGGATATACTTGTAGGGGCTATACACTTTTTTCCGCCGGAGATTCTTTCTGCCAGTACATCAAAAAGAGAAAAATGGTTTATGGATATGGTAGAAACATTGATGAAGAATAATGTGGATGTCCTTGCGCATCCCTTCAGAGTATTCCAGAGAAGTGGGCTAAAGACACCTGAGACACTATTTCAACCTGTTGTGGATATACTTAAAGATTATAATGTATCTGCTGAACTAAACTTCCATACCAATAGTCCTGAGTATAAATTTTTTGAGGTCTGTCTGCTGGAAGGAATAAAGATATCATTAGGAACTGATACACATAACCTTTGTGAGGCAGGTGAGTTCTATCCACACATAAAGTTTCTTACTGAACTTGGTGTTTCACAGGATATGTTAGACAGGGTATTATATAAACTGCTGTAAAAGGAGGAATGAACGAATGGAAAAGATAAGAGCGGCTGTTATCGGTTGTGGTAAATTTGCAGAGGCACAGCATCTACCTAACTGTGCATCTTCAGATAAGGTTGAACTATACTACTGTTCATCAAGAAGTGAAAAAGGCAGAAAGACAGCAGAAAGGTTTGGGGCAAAAAAGATTACATCTGACTACAGGGATATACTCAAAGACCCTGCTGTGGATATGGTAATATTGAGTGTTCCTCATGAACAGCATATGTTTTTTTTAAGGGAAACCATCAATGCAGGAAAGAACGTGTTATGTGAAAAACCTATGACTATGACACTTGAGGATGCATATGAGGTAATAAAACTTGTCCGGACAAAAGGTGTAAAACTCTGTGTGGACTATAACCGCAGATGCAGTCCTTCAATGATAGACCTTAAGAATAACTACCTGGTACACAAGAACCATCCTGCTGGTAGTCCAAGGGTGTATACACAGGAGAAAAACAGACCTGAATGGGCAGAAGAAAATAAGACAATGGTGCTTATAAGAATCAATGATGAAAGTTTGACCTATGGAGGTGTGCATATTGACTGGAAAGATGGAGGAGGACTTATCATAGGGGAAGGTTGCCACTGGCTGGACCTTACAACATGGCTACTTGAAGAAAGGCCTGTCAAAATTTATGCAATGGGTAGCACAAGGATAAACTATGTGGTGAGTATGGAGTTTGAAAGTGGTTCTATAGGATGCCTCTTTTTCTCGTCAAGTGGGACATTTGAGTATCCAAAAGAGTTGATTGAGATACAGCATAAAGGCAAGATATTCCGCAGTGAGTGTTTTGTGGAGAACCAGTACTTTGGACGGGGAGAAAGGACTATAAAGATATTCCCACTCCAGCAGGACTTCCAGCAGGAAGTTGGTAAGGAAGGTGGGCTTTCAGGATATCTGAAGAAGATAGATGCTATGGGGAAAGAGTATGTGGAAAAAGGGGTATTCAACTATGTATTTCCTGATAAAGGGCACCGGGAACTACTTGATAGTTTTGCGGAAGCAATTACTAAAGACATGCCATCTCCTGTGGATGAGATTGCAGGTATGCGTGCAACCTATCTCTCACTCCGGGCAATGGAGTCCATACGGACAGGGGTAATACTTCCTATAAACATTGAAGAGTGGGATATGTATGTGTACCTCTGAGAGTATAGAACCAAAAAAGAAGTAACAAGTAGAGAGAAAAGTGCATATACTTACTACTTTCAGTTAAGACGGTTGGCTTCAAATGTACTCTCATGCTAATCAACTGACATCAAAACCTTTTCTGATGTAAACCGGGATGTGCCAATAAAAAGGTTGTTTTTATGCTTCAAGGCACAAAGTTTGCCATCTATCTTTACCCTGCACCTTTTTTCAAATGCAAACTCTAATACATCTCCACACCGCCCTTTTATCTCAAAAGCACCTTTTTCCTTCCCCGGTATAATCTCATGGGTTATATATACGAGGGTATTCTCACCCACCGGCAGTTTTATCCACAGCATACGTGCCTCACAGGGAAGGAGTTTTATATAACTGGTTGCAGGAAAGACAAGTTTTGGTTCTTTTAGTGAGATTCTGAATGGGAAAGAAGAACCACGTATATTGCAGACAGTAAGAAGTAGTAATGGTGTTTTTCTGCTTCTTCTTATCACAACATTGAAATAATCTCCTATTATTTCTGCCTGCGGTTTTATATTGAGTGAAGAAAAGACATCCCTCCACAGTTGAAGATGGCAGGAATGGTGATAAGAAGGAGATACACCACTTACAACAACACAGCCATCCGTTCCTTCCACTTCCCCTATAACAGACCTCTCTTCAAATGTTGCAAATACATCAGTAAATCTGCCTTTGTGAAACATTATCCATGATGGCTCTCCTACAGGATTATTGTTCCTGTCATACATAATCCTCCAGCCATAGTCCATTATTTTTGCACCAGCAGGTCTTACCTTCCCCTCAAGGGATATTTTTAACATTTCAGTAAGACGGCTGTCAGGATAACCATCATATGTTGCTGCTGGTATGGTATTGAAGAAAAGCACCTTACCACCTTTTTCTATGTGGCGAACAATATAATCTATCCCATCCTTTTCAAGAAGTCCCACATTTGGAACAACAAGTGTATAACCACCCGGTTCTTTTGATGGATGGGTGAGGTCAATGATAGACCACATAATATTCATCCGACGTAAAAGAACTAAAAACTCATTTATGTCGTTCCATAAAAGACCTTCTGGTGTAAGTGTCTGTTTATCCACACCCTCATATCCATCAAGCCACTCATGACCACCAGCAGATTTTTTTATGGCTGGTTCCACATTGACATCAAATGTTGAGGAGGCAGACATATCTTTCTTATCTTGCTGGACTGGCAGGCCAAGAAACGGGATATATCGGACAGCAGGTGATATACCAATATAGATGTCTGGTACCTTTACTGTCTCAAGTATCTGCCCCTCCCATCCTGCAACAAAACTATAGAAGTCAGATATTTCTTTATAGCATGGGCCTTTTTCCCCATCTATTGAGATAGGTGCATCTTCCCAGTATTCAAGTCCACAAAGGGTACTATCATCAGGGTTTCTACCCTCCGCAAACATATATATACTTGAGCCATTCAGTCCATGGGCAAGTCCCATACGTAGATTAACAGACCCATTGATATGGTTTCTTGAAAGACGACTTTCAAACCATGTATGATTTGTCTCCACAGAAATAGGCACAGGACTTCCGGGTGCTGACCTTGTTATCTCCACTGCAAGTTCAATTGAGCTTGCGCCTTCAAGGTCATAAATCCTGTCTGAATAGTTGTGGCAGGCAGTAAAACAGTCAATACCCGCCATATTCATTTTGTCCATAAAACCAGGGTGGTCCCCGTGGGTATAGAAACCTGCTACTGGCTCGTTAAAGAAGA
>JAQVEU010000142.1 GCA_028697565.1 Candidatus Ratteibacteria bacterium | reverse complement strand
TGTCAAGGGGTATCGTTCCTGACTAATAATTTTTGGTTAAGGGTGGTAAGAGACTGGATGGATTTTATCTTTACTTGTATTCTTGCTACTTGTCCACTTCCTCCTACGGACTCCTCTCTACTCTATACTTTCAGGCAACATAGTGGACTGAGTATTTACAGTTTTTACTTTTTATTATTTATTCTGCCTGACACCAGTTAGCCACTGTCAAGGTAAGAATCTCTGCTGCCCTTTTTATCTCATCTGTATCTATCTTTTCTATATCTGAGTGGGCATCTGCAAGTACACCTGGCCCAAATACAACAACAGGCATATTTCCCACCTTATTAAACAACCGTGCATCACAACTTGCGATAAAGCCACCCACATCCGGAGTAATACCCAAATCCATAGCAGAACTCTTTATTGTTTCAACAAGTGGATGGTCAGGAGGTATCGCATATGCATCATTGTGAAGTTTGGGAAAGGAGAGTTTATAATTATTGACAATCCAGTGGTCTCCACATCCTTCTATTGTTTCTTTTAATTCCTTTTTTATGGTGGCAATGTCCTTGTTTGGTAAAAAACCTACCCCTCCTTCAAGAGATACATAACCACATACCATAGAAGGCCAACCATCTCCTCTTATAGTTCCAAAGTTTACCTGAACTGGTTGCTGATATTTTTCAAAAAGGGGAACATCCTTACTTTCTTCTATCAATCGCCTCTCATACTCTTTCAGCCGATGCATCAAAAGGCATGTCTTTTCAATCGCATTGATACCCTCTGTAATCCTGCCCATATGGACACTCTTTCCCTTAATCTCTAACCGATACCAGACAGCACCCCGGTTTGCAGGAGCAATCATAAGACCTGTTGGTTCAAGGACTATCACACCATCTGCCTTACATCCCTGTCTGATAAGTGCGAGTGCCCCATTACCTCCTACCTCTTCCTCTATTACCGACTGGACAGTAAGTTTTCCTTTCAGGTGGACCCTTAATTTTGTAAGTGCAAGCAGTGTAAGGTAGATAGTTGCAATCTGTCCTTTGGCATCACAGGCACCCCTGCCGTAGATGAACCCATCTTTTTCCAGTGGGGTAAAGGCATTCTGCCATGACTTTGCAGGGACAACATCCACATGTGAGTTAAGAATAAGTGACCTGCCACTCCCTTCTGAAGGAAGTTCAAGCACAAGATTTGCCCTGTTTGAGTAGTCCAGTTCTTTTTCACCCGGTGTATATTCAGGGTCTTTTTTTATGTCTTCAGGCACAGGAACCAGGGATACATTACCAAAATGGCTAAACCTATTCCTTATAAAGTGTTGTGCTTCGTTTTCTCCCTCACCCGAAACACTGGGAAATTTTATAAGTTCTTTCAAAAAGTCCATTGCTTCTGTAAAGTTCTCTTCCACACACTGTTTTATCTGTAAAGTAGCCATTTCCTTTTCACCCAAATCCCCCTTGAATTCCCCCTTTATAAAAGGAGGATACAGGGAGATTTATTCATCCTGCCACCTCTTCTATTGCCTCCCTGACAACAGAACATCCTTCTCTTATTGCCTCTTCATTGATAATAAGCGGTGGGTTTATCTTTATTGTACCTCCATTAATCCCCACAGGTGCAAAAAGAAGCAGTCCTTTCTCCACGCATCTGCCTACAATCTGATAGGCAGTATCAGGGTCTGGTGTTTCTGTCCCTTTCTTGCCTATCTGCAATCCCCATACAAGTCCTTTACCGCAAAGGAACTGGATACAATCAAACCTGTTGTATATCTTATTAAGTTCTTCTTCCAGTATTTTACCCATCTTTTCTGCATTTTCCACAAGGTTATACTTTTCCACTGCATTTATACTACCGAGAGCAGCGGCACAGCACAAAGGACTTCCAGTATGTGTACTTGTCATTGTACCCGGTTCATATAAATCCATATACTCTTTTTTGCCAACAACCGCTGATATGGGAAGTGAACTGCTTATACCCTTACCCAGACAGAATATATCAGGCAGTATACCATAATGCAGAAATCCAAACATCTTTCCTGTCCTTCCAAAGCCCGCCTGTATTTCATCAAATATAAGAAGTGCTCCATTTTTATCACACCATCTCCTTAATCTCTGTGCATAATCCACAGGCATAAGTGCTCCACTCACACCCTGATATGTTTCTGATATAACAGCACAGACATTTTTTGGGTCTATCCCTAATTCTTTTATACGCCTCTCAAAGAAATCAAAACTTCTGTCCTTACATCTCGGCTCACCAGGAAAGGGAAAATGGTATATTTCAGGGTCAGGATGAAGAACCCATTCTTTAAGCCCCGGAAGACCGCCCAGCATCTGTGCGCCGAGTGTTCTGCCGTGGAAAGAACCCTCATAGGATATAACAACCCTTTTATTCGTCTTTTTCCCATAGGTCCTTGCTATTTTAAAAGCACATTCAACTGCCTCTGCTCCTGTGGTGAGAAGAAAAACCTTTTTCAGTGGTTCAGGAGATACAGAAGCAATTTTTTCTACAAGTACTGCCCTTATCTCTGAAGGAAAACAGTAGTTATGGAGCAATGGTTTTTCAATCATCTTTTTTATCTCTTCCATAACTTCAGGTGCAGAGTGTCCTGCATTGGTAACAAGGACACCTGAACTGAAATCAAGCCACTTATTACCATATCTGTCATAAACATTCACTCCCTCTGCATGGTCCCATACAACAAGTGGCTGACCACTCATTGAAACCGGCTCATATGTCCTTAACTTCTCAAGGACTGGTATGGACTCAGGCACAGGTATCTCTGTCTTTATCTTCCTGTATTTTGTCTCTATATGCGGAACCTTTTTTGGTATTAACGGATAACTCTTTCCCATTTTATTTCTCCCTTCCTATTTTTTCTATAAAAGATATTATCTTGTTTATTTCTGGCAACCTTCCTACCCCTTCCTTTCCTGATGCAAGAGGTCCCTTTTCAGGTGGAATAACATAATAGTTATATTTCTTAAGTTTTTCAACATTTTCCTGTGTTATCGGATTCAACCACATATTCTCATTCATAGCAGGGGCAAGGATAACAGGTCCTTTAAAGGCATACACAGAACAGGTAAGAAGGTCATCACATATACCTGATGCAATCTTCCCTATTATGCTTGCTGTGGCAGGTGCAATAAGTATAATATCTGCAAATTCTGATATAGATATGTGGTCTTCCCTGAAGTTTTTTACATCAAACATCTTTGTATAGACAGGCCTACCTGACAAAACAGAAAGTGTAAGTGGTGTTATAAAGTGTTTTGCCTCTTTTGTAAGAACTACCTGGACATCCCAGTTTTTCTTTTTTAATTCCCTTACAATCTCCACACTTTTATAAGCGGCTATAGAACCACAGACGCCAACAACTATATTTTTGTGCATAACAACCCCCTCTATAAAACTCTAAATCTCAAACTCTAAAATTCAAAACCTTCCTCACCCCTCTTTATTAAAAAGGGAATTATTGAGAGAATC
>JAQVEU010000006.1 GCA_028697565.1 Candidatus Ratteibacteria bacterium | reverse complement strand
ACGTAAACTTAAAATGAGTGAACCAAAGTCATGGACACCGCCCAAGAATATAGAACCAATAACTATCCATAAGGCGGCAGGCAACCATCCCCACACCATACAGGCAATCACAGGTCCAAGGATAGGCCCTGCACCTGCAATGGAGGAAAAGTGGTGTCCAAAAAGTATGAGCCAGTTTTTTGCAGGGACATAGTCCACACCATCTTCCTTCTCAAAGGCAGGTGTTTTTCTTTCAGCAGATATATCCCACAGGTGCTCTAAAAACCTGCCATAAAAGTGGTATGCAATCACAAAAACTAATAAAGAGATACCTGCAATCACAAGCGCATTCATTTCTCATCCTTCACACTTTTTCAGGAGAGATTCCCACCTTTTGTCAATCTCTTTTTGTATATCCTCAAGAAGTTGTTGGTTCTCTGGCTTAAATAGGTGTGCAAAACGTCTCTGGGGTTTGAACCACTCAACAACTGGTTTTTTCTCTTTTGGTCTATATGTTAATCTATACTTCCCTTCCACTACCTCATAAAGTGGCCAGATACAGGTCTCTACAGCAAGCCGTGAAATCTCCATTGTAAGTTCTGGCTCATGTGGCCAGCCAAGACGGCAGGGTGTAAGGACATCTATAAATGTGAACCCATCAAATGTGACCGCCTTTTCTACCTTATTTACAAGGTCATTCCATCTACCAGGTATAGAGGTTGCCACATAGGGGATATTGTGTGCCACCATTATGGATGGAAGGTCTTTGGGAAACTGAACCTTACCCGGTATTACCTTGCCAAGTGGTGATGTGGTTGTATGTGCTGCTCTTGGTGTTGCAGAAGACCGTTGGATGCCAGTGTTCATATATGCCTCGTTGTTATAACAGACATACAATATCTTATGCCCTCGTTCTGCTGCCCCTGAAAGTGACTGAAGTCCTATATCATATGTCCCGCCATCACCACCTAATGCAACAAATACAATGTCCTTATCTATCTTTCCCTGCCTCTTTAATGAACGGTATGCTGCCTCTATCCCACTTACTGTTGCAGCAACATTTTCAAATGCAGAGTGTATCCACGGAACGTTCCATGCAGAATATGGAAATATGGTGCTTGCCACCTCCAGACACCCTGTTGCATTTCCTACAATCACTGGTTTTTCTATTGCAAGCATTACCATCCTCGCCACAAGTCCGGCACCACATCCCCCACAGAGCCGGTGCCCTGAAACAAAATGTTCCTCTCTTTTTGCAAGTTGTTTTAGTGTAGGCATTTTCTTTCCCCCTTATTCTCTCACTCCAACATATTTAAGTGTATAGTCCTTCTTTCCTGTATCTGCGGTTTTCAAAATCTCTTCACATATATACCTTATGTCTTCCTTTGTTACATCCCTTCCACCAAGTCCGTATATATAGTCCAGCAGTAGAGGTCTGCCTTCCGGTATATCATAAAGCGCTGCGCAGATATCCGGATATACAGGGCCTGTGGTTGCACTCATACCCTCTGCCCTATCCATCACACCTATGGCCTTTTTACCCTTAAGAACTCTTGCCAATTCCTCTGCTGGAAACGGTCTATAAACACGGAGTTTTAAAATCCCTATCTTTTTACCTTCTTCCCTCATAACATCCACAACATCCTTTGCAGTACCTGTGGTTGAACCCATAACAATAACAACTGCCTCTGCATCATCCATCCGGTACTCCTCAAAGAAGGTATATGTCCTGCCAAACTTTTGCCCGAACTCTTTTCCTATCTCCGGAATTACTTTTTTTGCATTAAACATCCCTTCGGCTGACTGTCTTTTATGTTCAAAGTAGTAGTCCTGCAGGTCCAATGCTCCCAATGTGATTGGTTTTCCATCCTTCACGCTTTTAATAAGATTAGGTCTTTCAGGTGGTTCTCCCACAAATGCCTGAACATCTTCATCTAAAAGCATATCCATTGTTTCAAGACAGTGGCTCAATATAAATCCATCTGTGGTTGCCATCACAGGAAGTTTCACATCTGGATGTTCTGCTATTCGTACTGCCTGTATAAGATTATCATATGCCTCCTGGACATTCTCTGAAAAAAGTTGTATCCATCCAGAGTCCCTTGCCCCTATTGTATCTGAGTGGTCACAGTGGATATTGATGGGAGATGATAGTGTACGATTTACCACGGACATTATAATAGGAAGCCGTAGCCCTGCGGCAATATAAAGCATCTCCCACATAAGTGCTAACCCCTGGGAAGATGTTCCTGTCATTGCCCTAACACCAGAAGCAGATGCACCTATACAGGCACTCATAGCACTGTGCTCACTCTCCACAGCTACAAACTCTGTCTTCACCAGTCCATCTGCTACAAACTGTGAGAATATCTGGACAATCTCTGTCGCGGGTGTTATGGGATATGCAGCCACCACATCAGGATTTATCTGCCTCATCGCCTCAGCAAATGCCTCATTTCCCGTTCTGGCTACTTTCATTTTGTTTTTCTCCTCTTTTCATTTTGTTTTTGATACCTTCAAGGTTTGCCTTGAGGCTCTCAAGTGTTCTTATAATCTCTCCTATCTGTGTGGTACTTTTCTCAACATCATCAGCAAAAAATTGGTATGTCTGAAGCTCTGACTGGAGGATCGCAATATCTGTCTCCATCTTTGCCTGTTTGTTTTTAAAGTAGACATAGGTAATACCTGTTGCAATCCATCCAGAAAGTATAAGCACTACTACTATCCACATTATAGGTCTTTTCATTTTTCACCCCTCGTCATCTACCATCTCTATTGCCTTTTTAGGACACTCATATGCACATATACCACATCCCTTACAGAAGTCGTAATCAAAATGTCCAAACTTACCTGTCTCACTATCTACCTTAACCGCACCATCAGGACAGGAGACCCAACAGATAAAGCAATTAATACACCTTTCAGAGATGTGAACTGGTCTTCTGTTACGCCAGTTTCCTGTCCTAAACTTTAGAGAGGAAGCACCTTCAAGCACATCACCTTCTGGTAGTTCCTTCCACCCTGCTTTTTTCTCTTTCATCTTATACCCCTTTCACCTCATTATATGCCCTCTTTATAGCACTGATATTTCCTTCAACAATCTCAGGTCTGTTTCTGAATTTTTTTTCAAGTTTTTTCTTTGTGTCTTCAAGCAGATTATCTACATCAATGACTCCTGTCACTCTAACAAGTGCACCCATCATGGGAGTATTTGGAATATCTCTGCCTATGGTTTCCTTTGCTATCCGCGATGCATCCACAGTATATACCCTCCCGCTATAACCTATCTTCTTTTTTATCTCTTCTGGTCCAAGCGGTGTATTAACAATAAGGAGCCCTTTATCGGGATCAAGCCCATCTGTGACATCTATCTGTCCTACAAGTGTCACATCAAGGACAACTACCACATCAGGCCTTTCAATGCCGGAGTGGTCCCTTATCGGGTTATTACTTATCCTGTTAAATGACTGGACAGGGGCACCCATTCTTTCAGGACCATACTCTGGAAATGCCTGGATATATTTTCCTGTGGAAAGTGCCGCATCACCAAAAAGGAGGGCTGCTGTCTTTGCACCCTGGCCACCTCTGCCATGCCACCGCACCTCAAAAACTTTCTCTGTCATTCTTTCACCTCTCTCCTCTGTAAAAAAATAAAAAGACCTTGACTGTTATAATTTCTAACAAAGAAACAATGTAGAAAATACAGAACTGAAAAACCAGTCCCTTTCCATTATACAATTTTAAAAGCAAAATGGCAAAACACCAGAGTGGTAAAAAAATAGTTAGAAGTTTTACTACATTCCCAAGGTTGTTTCTTATAAACAGCATACTTGTTTTTATAGCAGTAAATAGTGGTACATCATCAGAAACTATAATAAGTGGCGCATAAACAGTCAAAAGGAACAGATAAACAGGAAAGGAAAGCCAGATGACTGTAAAGGCAGTAATAAGACCCGTGGTAATAAGGGGCGCATCCTTGACAAGTTCAATCATACTTAGGCAGAATGCGGCAACAACGAGGATGAAAATAAGTGACAGGACTTTATACCAGAGGACCCTTCCAAAAAATCTGTTGCCTCCTGTAAAGACATCGTGGAGTTTAAATTGCTCTGTTCCAATGGACTGCCTGATACCATAATATACAGAGACGGTGAGGTAGTTCTCTAAAAGGAAGAAGACAAACTGGAGATATGGTAGAAAAACAACGTTAGAATAGTGGGACATAACCGAAAAGGAGAATACAAGATAGACAAATACAATAAGAGAAAGGCAAAACTCCCTTCTATTCAGCAGAACCCCCTTTTTTATAATCTGTATCATTTCCCCTGTTTGTAGTTCCTAATCCAGTTTGTAATGTTTTCTGTATCTACCTCAACAAACCTGTCTTCCCTCCGTATCTTTATCTCTAACTTTCCCTTTTCTATAAACTTTTTCCCTATCACAACCCAGAGTGGGATACCAATAAGGTCTCCATCAGAAAACTTCACCCCTGCACTTAGATCCCTGTCATCATAAAGGGTCTCTATCCTATCTTTTACAAGAGATGTATATATCTTTTCCGCAGCACTACCTATAAGAGTGTTCTCCATATTGGTAGGAACAACAAGAACAGAAAAAGGTGCAACAGATATAGGCCAGACAATCCCATTTTTGTCATAATTACCTTCTATAACAGCGGCAACAATCCGGCTTACACCTATACCATAGCAGCCCATAACCAGTGGCTTTTCTTTTCCATCCCTGTCTACAAAAAGTGCCTTCATTGTCTCACTGTATTTTGTCCCCAACTTAAATATGTGTCCTACCTCAAGTTCTGGACACTCTCCTTTTGCCACAAACTCCTCAGAGAATTTACCTCCTATTACCCCTGAGTCCGCCTGCTGTATGGAACAGTCCAGTCCACACCTTTCAAATATCCTAACATATGCATCCTTCATCTTCTGATATGACTCATCCAGTCCTTTCTCATCTCTGTCAAAACTGTATGCATCCTTCATCAGAAACTCTCTTGCCCTTACTATCCCGAACCTTGGTCGCATCTCATCCCTGAACTTTGTCTGAATCTGGTAAAGGGTCACAGGCAGTTGTTTCCATGAGTTGATGTATCTTCTGATAATATCTGTTATAACCTCTTCATGTGTAGGACCAAACAGCATAAGACGTTTGTGCCTATCAGTAAACCTTATCATCTCCTCACCCATCTCATCCAGCCGACCACTCTCTTTCCATAAAGATGCGGGCTGGAGTGCAGGCATAAGAAGTTCCATTGCCCCAGCACTATCCATCTCCTGTCTCACAATACGTTCCACATTTTTTAACACCTTGTAGCCAGCAGGAAGATATGTATAAACACCTGATGATGTCTTGTCTATCATACCTGCCCTGCACATAAGTTTATGGCTGACTGTTTCTGCATCCTTTGGTGGTTCTTTTGATGTTGGCAAAAAATATCTACTCCATCTCATAACATCTCTCCTTTTCCCCTTATCTTACACCCTAATTCCGATTATTTCAACTGACCATTGATAAAAAAAGGTTATTAAGGTATAATAATTTTATGAAGTTAACAAAAACAAAAAAGATAAGGCTGGACAAAACATTTTATAAAGAACTCCTGAATAACCTTCCTGAAAAGATATTCTATAAGGATAAAAACTTAAGATACATAATTATAAATAGGTCATTTGCAGATGACCTCGGAATAAAACCAGAAGAGATAGAAGGAAAGACCGACCTTGACATATTTCCGCACAACATCGCAGAAAAATACAGGAAGGATGACAGGGGTATAATAAAAACAGGGAAACCTATACATATAATAGACCCATATTGCCCACCGGACAAGAAGTATGTTGTCCAGTGTATAAAGATACCTGTAAAGGATAAGAAAGGAAATGTTATAGGTATGTTAGGGATGGCATATGACATTACAGACAAGGTACGTCTTATAAAAAAACTCCAGAAGAATGTAAAGGAATTTCAGGAAACCTTTGAAGATATTATAAAGACGATGATGGATATTGTGGAGACAAAAGACCCTTACACATCAGGACATCAAAAGAAGACAGTGCAACTTGCCTGTGCAATAGCAAAAGAGATGGGATGTCCAAGAAAGCAGATTGAAGACATTAAAATAGCATCTTCTATCCACGACCTCGGCAAAATTTTTATACCTATGGATATACTGAACAAGCCGGCAAAGTTAGATGATGTGGAGTTTGCCTTTGTAAAGACACATCCTGTTAATGGATATAAACTTCTCAATGATATTAAACTTCTTTCTCCTGTAGCAAAGATAGTGTATCAGCATCATGAACGACTCAATGGCGCAGGTTATCCTGAAGGAACAAGGGATGGAAAAATTTCTCTTGAGGCAAGAATCATTGCAGTCGCTGATGTGGTTGAGGCAATGACCTCACACAGACCATACAGGACTGCATATCCACTTGAAGAGGCGCTAAAAGAGATAGAGAAAAATGCAGGAGCCCTTTATGACAAGGATGTAGTAAAAATAACCATAAAACTCTTTAGAGAAAAGAATTTTTCCTTTCAAACATAAACAATTTATTTAGTAAATACTCGGTCAACTATGTTGCCTGAGGAGTAGTAAGTAGCGAGAAAAAAATTAAACAAAATTCCCTCATTCCTTCCCCCCTTTGTAAAGAGGAGGTAGCGGGGATTTCTTCCTACTTGCTACTTTATACTTACTTAGACATAATATGAGTGAGGGCGTTACTGCGTAAAAAAATTGGGCTTTTAAGCCCATATCCAAAGGGCGTTGACCCTTTTGCAGAACGCCCTCTTTTGTTATTAAAATGGATATATATGATGTTATTATAATAGGGGCAGGACCTGCGGGATGTATGTGTGCAATAACAGCAGGGGAGCGTGGGAAAAAGGTACTCTTACTTGAGAAAAACAGCGAGATAGGGAAAAAACTTCTTCTTACTGGCAACAGAAGGGGCAATATTACAAATCTTGAGGGGATAGAGGAGTTCATAAAAAACTATAGAAATGGCCAGTTTCTCAGAAATGCCTTTGCAAGATTTTTTAATAATGATCTGATAGAGTTTTTTGAAAGCAATGGGCTGCCTCTAAAGGTTGAAAGAGGAAATAGGGTATATCCTGAAAGTGATAATGCTTCTGATATTGTCTCTGTATTAAATAATCTTTTGAAAAGGTTACGTGTGCAGGTGTATTTTAGAAAGAGTGTGTCCCGTATAGTTCAAAAAGATGGTTTTTTTGAGGTAATAACAACAGATAAAAAGAAATACAATGGAAGAAAGGTTGTTATTGCGTGTGGCGGTAAAAGTTTTCCTGGCACAGGTTCCGATGGTTCTGGATATAAACTTGCAGAGAGGTTCGGACATACAATTATAAAACCAGTCCCTACGTTATGTGGTATAGAGGTTGAAAAGAGTTATCTTACAAGAAGGTGTACAGGTATTTCCCTTAAAAATGTGAGGGTTACTGCATCTCTACATGGAAAAACAATAGGTGAGGAGTTTGGAGAAGTGCTTTTTACACACTATGGGTTTAGTGGACCTGCAGTTCTGAATATAAGTGGGGATATATCAGAAAATATTGATAAAGGGGAAATAACCATTTCTATCAATCTTAAGCCAGCGCTTTCATATCAACAACTGGACAACCGGCTGTTAAGAGAGATAAAAGAAAACTCAAACAAACAACTGAAAACCATGATGAAGAATCTGCTGCCTTCAGGAATGGTGGATGTGTTTTTAGAGTATGCAGGGCTGGATGGTGAGAAAAGGATGAATCAGATGACATCAGAGGAGCGGAAAAGGATAATAGGAGCACTTTTAAAATTTTCATTCAGGGTAAAGTCAACAAGGCCATTTGAGGACAGTATGGTAACCCGTGGTGGTGTAAGTGTAAATGAGATAAACCCCAAAACAATGGAATCAAAAATTGTCCCGGGGCTGTTTTTTGCAGGTGAGGTGATAGATATTGATGGCAGGACAGGTGGATATAATCTTCAGGCAGCATTTACCACTGGTTATATAGCAGGTGTTTCTATTTAAAATTTCTTATGTAGTATTTTTCCCCTTTGTACTCAATCTCATTGACCTTCTTTTCTGAAAGCAATTTCTCCATAACAGTCCATTCAGATGATGCCTTTTTGAGAAGTTCTTCTATCTGTTTTTTGCTCATAGGATGCACAGACACAGTGTTTACTATATCGTTTTCAATATCTCCTGCAAATCCAAAAGTTCCTGTACAACCTCCTGCTATAAGCTCTGTTTTAATACCGTAGTGAGTGAAGATCTTATAGGCATACAATACTTTTTCTTCTTCTGGTGTGTCTACCCATTGTTCTGATGGTGGTCTTGTAGGTATTCCTATATATGCAATGGCAGGTTTGAGACCAGAGATAAATATGGCAGTATCTTCTATAACTTTGTTTCCATCATTTATATCCTTTACCATAAGTGTTTCTGTGATAAGTGTGCTACCAAACTCAGAAGAAAAAATTTTTATACCTTCCAGTATCTTTTCAAAAGAAAGACTGTTTTTCGGCCTGTTTATCTTTTTCCATATTTCTCTGTCAACAGTATCTATCTTTAGAGATACAAGGTCTGCCTTTTTCAGGTCACCCCTTACATCTACCTTCCACAGGAGGGAGGAATTGGTTATAACTGCTATCCTGATATTGAATTTTTTCAATGCCTCTATCTCTTTACCTAAGTTTATATCAAGGGTGGGCTCTCCATCAGGAACAAATGAGATATAGTCAATTTCTTCTCCCCTCTCTGTTAATTTTTTAATCGCAAGAGATACCTCAGATACTATTTTTTCCACAGGATAAAAAATTGCTCTTTCTGTGGAAAAGTTTACAGTTCTTCCTATCTGGCAGTATATACAGGAATAACTACAGAGCTTTGGCGGCGGGATATTGTTTATTCCCAAACTCTGTCCCAGCCGTCTTGAAGGTACAGGGCCAAACACAATCTTTTCTTCCATACATAATATATTAATAAGTCAAAAGGTAAAAGTCAAAACGTAAAAGTGGAATAGGAGGGAAAAGTTGTATAAAAAGAAGAAGTATTTTATAATTAAATAATATGGAAAAGGGAATAATGACATTTCAGGATATATGGAGAAAGTTAGAGGACTACTGGATAAAAAAGGGTTGTCTTCTGTGGCATCCTTATGATGTAGAGGTGGGGGCAGGTACACTCAACCCGGCAACATTTTTTGGTATATTAGGAGATAAAAAGTGGAGTGTGGTGTATCTTGAGCCATCGGCAAGACCTGCTGATGGAAGGTATGGTGATAACCCTGTGCGGTTGTATCTTCACCATCAGATACAGGTGATAGTGAAACCACCTCCTTGTAGGGTACAGGATATATATCTTGAGAGTTTAAAAGCAATAGGAATAGATATATCCCAACATGACATAAGATTTATAGAGGACAACTGGGAGGCACCTACACTTGGTGCATGGGGTGTTGGCTGGGAGGTCTGGATTGATGGGCTTGAGATTACACAGTTTACATATATGCAACAGGCAGGAGGTATTGACCTTTCTCCACCTTCTGTTGAGATAACATATGGACTGGACCGTATTGCAAACTTTATACAGAAGAAAAACAATGTCTATGAATTGAGATGGAACAAGGATGTTTTGTATGGTGAGATACAGAAGGATAGAGAGCGGGACTATTCTATTTATAGTTTTGATAAGGCGGATATATCACTGCTTTTTGAAGTATTTGACAGATATGAAGCGGAAGCAGAAAAACTATTGAAAGAGGATGTTTTATATCCTTCTTATGATTATGTACTTAAACTCTCTCATCTGTTTAATCTTCTTGATGCGAGGAAGGCGATAAGTGTTAGTGAAAGGGTAAGGTATATCGGGAGAGTGAGAAAGTTGGCGAGGATGTGTGCAGAACTTTACCTGAAGAGAGAAAGAAAAGTATAATAAAGTAAAAAGGAACACAGGGAAGATTAGAATAAATTAGAATAAAAAAGAATCTTAAAATCTTTTAATTTTCCAATCTTATAATTATGGTATGTTTAGCCGGGATGGTGGAACTGGCAGACACGTACGTTTGAGGGGCGTATGGCGCAAGCCGTGGGGGTTCAAATCCCCCTCCCGGCACAGTAAAGGCAGTGATTAGTGAATAGTGACCAGTGATTAGTAAATAAAAAATAGAAGAAGAATTCTTAAGGGGATTTGAAGACACA
Source organism: Candidatus Ratteibacteria bacterium (assembly GCA_028697565.1). Lineage (GTDB taxonomy): Bacteria > Ratteibacteria > UBA8468 > B48-G9 > JAFGKM01 > JAAYXZ01. The sequence continues at coordinate 5,034 of JAQVEU010000006.1, read as the reverse complement.
CGGCTGATAGGGGTTTGGGGGAAGGTATTTTCCCCCAAGTAGTTTGTAGTGGGGGGATGACTATATCAGGAAGGGGGAAACACCCCCTCCTGAGGAGCGGAGCGACGCCGTGGTGGGTTCAAATCCCCCTCCCGGCACGGTAAAGGCAGTGATTAGTGAATAGTGACCAGTGATTAGTAAATAAAAAATAGAAGAAGAATTCTTAAGGGGATTTGAAGACACACGGCTGATAGGGGTTTGGGGGAAGGTATTTTCCCCCAAGTATTTTGTAGCATTAGAATTTCAAAAATTCCGATGCGAATTAGGAGGGTGCCAGTGCGATGAGCAAAGACCATTTTCTGGCACGCCCGCCGAGAAAGTGAGGAGAAGTGCTCCTATGAAAGTAATCCCGTTAGGGATTATCTTGTACTATTTATGGATACAAAAAAGACACCTTTATGGGAAGATTTAGTGATTATCATTTCAATTTTTGCTCTTTGGCCTAGTGTTTTACGCAGAGAGACCTACCTTTCAAAGACACTGCTGTTAATTTTTTTATTTCTTCTCATCTGGATATTGTTAAGGCGAATACAAAGAATGAAGGGTATCTACAAATGAAACTCTCATACGAACTTGTTTTGTTGCTTGCCATGGGTATTTTTATGGGGGGCTGTTCTGTAGGTGATGATATCTCTTTATCACATAAACTTACAGAAGAAGGAAATAGATATTTTTCTACAGGAGAGATTGATAAGGCGATTGAGGTATGGAAAGAGGCACTGAATTATAAGCAAAAGGCAGAGATATATGAAATGATAGTGATGGCCTATATTATAAAAAATCAACTATCTGATGCGGAAGTATGGACATCAAAAGGGTTGACTTATTTCCCAAATAATGTTAATCTTGTTTTCAATCTCGCACTTATAAATTTTTATAACGAGGACTTTGATAGTGCAAGAAAAAACTTAGATAGAGTACTTGAAATGAATAGATATTATCGGGATGTCCATTTTTTGAAAGGTCTTATGTATGAAAAAGAAGGAGATGTTGCTGCGGCAAAAAAAGAGTTTGTTGATGAGGTAAATGTAAACCCTGGTTCAAGAAAGGCATGGTCAAAGTTAAGGGAGTTAAGAGATGAGTAAAAAGTTTTTTTATCTACCCACCATTTTAACCATCTTCTTTTTTCAGTCATTTTTATATTCTGAAGGTCTTAATGAATATCTTATGTTCTTTTCTTCTTTCTCTTCTCGTATGCCTGGTTCAGAGGGGCACAGACAATCAGCAGATTTCATAGAAAGGAGGTTCCAAGAGGCAGGCCTAAAGAGAGTCAAAAAGGAAGAGTTTATGTCGGTTGTTCCTGTCGAAAAATATGCTTATCTTACGGTTGACAATAAAAAAATAGATATTCATTGTTTGTGGCCAAACCTTGTCAGAACATCCACACTGCCTCCTGAAGGCATAACAGGGAAACTGATATACGGAGGCAATGGAGACCTTAGAAATTTAACTGGAAAGGATATAGAAGGAAACATTATTGTCCTTGATTTTGATTCGGGAACAAGGTGGCAGACACTTGCGATGTTAGGTGCAAGGGCATTTATATTTACAGAAACAGGTGATATCACACGGATTCAGTCAGAGCAGAAATTTGTAAATGTCCCTGTTGATATTCCGAGGTTCTACGCCTATAAGAATACTCAAACAATTATTGAACTTGCCAAACAAGAAAAGGAAGTTAGTTTATTTGGAAGGATGGACTGGGAAGGTGTGCCGGACTATAACATATATGGTTATCTTGAAGGTAGGGATAAAAAACTTAAAGATGATATTATTATACTACAGGCATATTACGATAGCGTGGGTATTGTTCCTGCTGTTGCCAGTGGTGCCTCTTCTGCCTGTGGTATATCAGCACTTTTGGATATTCTCGACTATTTTAGTATGAACCCGCCAGCAAGAACAGTAATTTTCCTTGCTACTTCCTCACACTTTCAGACAATGGGAGGAATCAATGATTTTATTCAAAGGCATATAAGACAGGAACCTTTTTTCAGAAAAAGGATACCGAAAGAAGATATCATCCAGGTAAAACTTTTTATAGGACTTGACCTGTCTGACGGTTCACAGAGTTTAGGCATCTGGCATAACTCCTATGATTTCTATACCCAGAGGGTATTTGCCCCATATGGCAGGAAGTTTATGGAATATGCAGATAGAGTAAGCAGATATCTTGGGTATAACAAAGATACATCTTTGGTAAATGGTATAAGCCCTGAAAGAGGAATTATATGGCAGACATTTCTTCCTGAAAAGATACGAACAGACGGTGAATTGGTGCTATTATCTGGTAACCCTGCCCTTTCATTTGTGACTGTTGATGATGGCAGGTGGCGTGTTGATACTCCTGTGGATATTTATGAATACCTAAACATTAACAACATAGCAAAACAGACACTATTTCTTAAAAATATTCTTAAGACAGCCGTTAATGACCCTGACTTCTTCCCACAGATTGAGTTTGGTTTGATAAAGGATAATCTCTATACCCTTAATGCAAAGATAGTGACATTTGACCCCACCAAAAGTTTTGTACCAAGCGAGCCCGTGGTTGGTGCGCTTGTAATACCGAGGGTTCATCTTACTGCTCCTTTTTCTATAACTCAAAAGACATCTATGGGTGTGAGGAATGTCCCTATAGGTATGACAGATGAAAATGGGAAGGGTGTTTTTTCTTCACTATATTCAGGAAATAGGATAACTCTGGCGGCTTTCTCTATAGATAAAGATAGTGGAGAGATAGTTCTTTCTCCTGACCTGGGGGTAGGTGGAGCAGGTCAGTATCCTGTCACATTCTCTATGGACTATAAGGAAAAGGACTGGATGCTCGTTCTTTTTGAGTCAAGGACAATCTCTCTTACAGGACTTATAGACCCCCAGTATCTTGTTCAACTGGACAAAGTGGAAGTACTTGATATGTCAAATAGTGTTCCAAGTGAGTATGGATATTATCTGGAATATCCTGAGTTTATCCCTTTCAGGTGGAGTTCATCCTCTGAACCATTGGGATGTGTGTTTGCAAGGGAGCATATGCGGATTAAAATTCTCGGGCAGGCAGGTCCTCTTGGCAAACGGCTGCTTCTTTTAAATGCAAAGGAAGGCAGTAAAGAGACATCCGAAGGGCTTGGATTTGAGGTTGCCAACACACCGTTTATATATAATACACCCTATCAGGCAGCGAAGGATATGATAATCCTTGATACCTATAGAAGAAAAAATTTTGAGCAGTTTGGGATAAAAAATGAGCGTCTGACAGAACTTCAGGAAGAATCAAAAAAGTTGTTGGAAATGGCTAACCTAGCAAAACAGGATAATAGATGGTATGACTTTTTAAAGTATTCAAGGCAATCACAGGCAATTGAGTGCAGGGCATATCCGGATGTGAGAAATACTGCCAATGATGTTGTAAAGGGAGTTATATTCTACTTTATACTGCTTCTTCCTTTTGCATACTTTGGAGAACGGTTATTGTTCAATTTTGTAAAACTTGAAAAGAGAATTGCAGGAACTTTTGGTATCTTTATTGTTGTCTACTGGATTATGAGGATGGTACACCCTGCCTTCAAACTGACAAATGCCCCTGAGGTTATCCTTCTCTCATTTATAGTTCTTGCCCTTTCTCTTGTAGTGCTGTCAATAGTTGCCTCCAAGTTTGAAGAGCAGATGAGACAGATAAAAATGGAATCGTCCCGTGTATATGAGACAGATGTTGGTAGAGTTACAGCAACAGCCACAGCGTTTTCACTTGGGGTTGCAAATATGAAGAGAAGGCCTATAAGGACGATACTTACTGCTATTACATTAATCCTTCTTACATTTACAGTCCTTTCATTTACATCTATAAAGTCATATATGAAGTACAACCAGATTTTAAAGCCATACAAGCCACTTTATCAGGGGATCTTACTCAGGGACCGTTCATGGTCACCTCTTATGGAAACTGCGATGGAGTATACAGAGAACGAATTTTCAGAGAATAGTACAATTGCACCAAGAGGATGGTTCGTTCTTGATGAACTTGGTTACAGAACTGCTGTTAATCTCACATACGGAGACAGTGATACATTAGTATCTGGTATCTTAGGACTTTCTCCACAGGAGATTACCCCTGTCAGAAGTGCTATAGTAAAGGGGGAGTGGTTCAGTGATATGTATGAAAAATCAGTTATACTCTCAAAAAAGACATCTAATGAACTTCATCTAACAGATGCAGATATTGGTAAGGCAAGGATATATATATACGGCAGGGATCTGATATTTAAGGGTATTTTTGATGAGAAAATACTTAATAATATCAAAGACATTGATGATGAAAGAATTACCCCTGTAGATTTCTCAGTGCTGCCTGAAAGAGAAGTGGCGAAGATAAAGATGGAAAAGACAGCACAGGTCTTTACATCCCAGACCAAAATGGAGGTATTTGTTCATAGTGAAGCGGAAAATATTGCTATACTTCCTTTTGGGACACTGATGGATATGAAAGGAACACTTCAGTCCATAGCAGTAAGGTTTAATGATAATGTTGATGGCAAGGGTCTTGTGGAAAGTTTTATCTCAAAACTTGCAGTTATTATTTTTGCAGGGATTGGAGAAAAGACATATGTTTATAGCAGTATGGGACTTACATCTTTTTCTGGTATAAGTAATCTTATAATTCCTATACTTATAGCAGCCCTTATAGTTCTTAATACTATGTTAGGAGCGGTCTATGAGAGAATCAGGGAAATCGGAACCTATAGTGCAGTTGGCCTTGCCCCTGTACATATCTCATCTCTATTTCTTGCAGAATCAATGGTGTATGCAGTAATAGGCTCTGTTGTAGGATATCTGTTAGGTCAGGTTGTTGTCAAAATCCTTATGGCTACAGGACTTTTAAGAGGGCTGGTACTTAACTATTCTTCACTTTCTGCCGTCTTTGCAACGCTTATTATATTTATCACAGTGATACTTTCAACCCTTTATCCTGCCAGAAAGGCAGCCCAGATGGCTGTGCCT
>JAQVEU010000141.1 GCA_028697565.1 Candidatus Ratteibacteria bacterium | reverse complement strand
AAAACTTTTATACCCTTCGCAGAAATCATATGCCTGTTCTTTTGTCTTTTCATCCCACATCTCCCATCCTGACTTTCTTCCCATTTTTCCCTCCACGGATTACAATACTATTATATTATTGTAAAACATAATCCCAAAAAGGTAAAATATCACATTGTCGTATTAAAAAATCATTTCCGATACGGGAGCGGAGAAAGATACGGAGTTGCCTGAGTATTTACTATGGTATAAGTAATACTTTTTTATTTTGTGGTTGTAATGGAATTCTAATGATTATCTGGTTCTGAATGAACGGTAACCTCACAGTTGGGAATTTCTGCCTTAATAGCACGCTCAATAGATGTAGCATTCTGGTGCACCTGCTCCAGAGAAGCTGTTGGGTCCATACGAATATGCAATGTAATTTCTAATTTGCCAGCATAGTCATGGATATGGATGTGGTGGATACTCTGCCCGCCCATATTTTTCACTATGTTTTTAATACGTTCCTCCATATCAGGGGCTGGGGACTCTCCTAAGAGAAAACTGCCAACCTCTATAATTAAAACCAGGCCAGTATAAATAATAAGAAGAGCAATGAGCATACCCAATATCCCATCTAATTTTACCAGTCCTATCCGGAAGAAGAAGAAACCTAATATTACCAATATACTGGCAAGGGAATCACTGCGGTGGTGCCAGGCATCTGCTTTTAGTGCCTCGTAGCCGCTTTTTTCATACATAGCTAAAGAGAGAAAATAGAGGAATTCTTTGAATAATACAGAAATGAAAAACACAGCCACAAATAAAAATCGGAACTGTATCTCCTGTGGATGTAAAAATTGTCTCAGGGATGCAGTAAAAAACTCATATCCAACCACACACAAAAGTGTAGCCATAACAATTGTGGCTACTTTTTCACTCCGTCCATGTCCAAAAGGATGCTTTTTATCCGGTGGCTGTAGGGCAAGGAAAAACCCTACAATAACTAAAAGTGATGTGACTACATCGGATAGAGTGTGAAATGCATCTGCTTGGACAGCAATACTTCCACTAACTATTCCAGCCCAGTATTTTACCCCAAACAAAATGATATTTATGATAATGCTTGTCATACCCTCATAATATCCGTATCTATCTTTGGGTTTGCTCGCAATACCGGACTTATCCAGAAAAATGTTTACCAGTTTTTTCATTTTATTTTCTACTCATTATTCCAGTTCTTATTAGATATTTTTTATCTATTATAGAAATGATAACAAATTAAAACAAAACAATCAACAATAAAATACAAGAATTTTGGTGGGGTCTAATACTACTTATTATACCATCAAAGGAAGAGGGAATCTCTCTTCCTCCCCATATGAGGGGGGAGGATATAGGTGGGGGTGGTTAGAAGGGATTTTTAGGTTTAGTGTTTTGGATTTAGAGTTTATTTATAGGTGGGGGTGGAGAGTATAGGAAAAGTTCCTCACCCTCCCCTTTATCCCCTCCCCTCATAGGGAGGGGAACTCTCTTTTCCTCCCCATATGAGGGGGGAGGATATAGGTGGGGGTGGTTAGTATAGCAATCCATCCCAACCTTCCTTTACAAAAGGAAGGAATTAAAAGAGAATTCCCCCTCTTTGTAAAGAGGGGTTAGGGGAGATTTCATCCTTCTCCCCTTGGGAGAAGGTGAAGGATGAGGGGGAGAAAGGTGAGAGGTCTTCTCTTTTCCCTCTCTCTTGAGGGGGAGAGGGGAATATACGGGGTTTACTGAGCATTTACTACATTGTGATGAATCATATAGACCAATAGTACAAACTGTCCGACTTCCCTCTATTATCCATAAAAATATCTTTGAAAGGCAGATATTACTGGATAATAAATTCAACAACGAACTTTGGGAACATCTACTCTGCAGGAAGATAAAGAACCAGATAGCACTTCTTGATATTGTCTCTGCCAACCATACTCTTAGAAAATATACGACCGAAAGAGAGAATATTTATTTCTGAATTAACAGATGCCCAATGGAAACAGGGAATTATTATCTATGCCACGAAACAAAAAAGTTCCTATCTTATTGATTCTGAATAGGATGGAGAACAACTGAAATTTTGGTTTTCATTCTTTTTATATCTCTGAATAAATTTTTGAAAAACATATAAGCCATTAGAGGGAAAACAACAATTACCAATCTGTTATAGGTAAGGGCTTCTGAAAATTTTAGATGGATAATAGATAAAACGGCTCTGGTCATCCCACAACCGGGGCACTCTATTCCAAAAAGATTTTTGTATAGGCAGATAGATGGAAGGTTGTAGAGAGATGATAGAGGAATAAAAAATAAGACAACCGGAAAGACAATATACAAAACAATTATTTTGAAAAGAATATGTCCAGTTTTGTCCATCTCACTTATTTTTTACAAGGGGATTGCCATCCCTGTCTCTGTATTTCCCTGTGGCAATAAGGATAACATCTATAAGCCACCAGATACCACAGCCACCTGCTGTAAGAAGTTTAAGGATACCAAGCCCTACATAGCCGGTATAAAATCTGTCTACTCCAAACTGCCCTACAAGGACTGATAGAATTAAGGTGATTGTCCAGTCCTTTCCTTCACCTGATGATACCAATTTTGTTCCACACCTTATACAGACCTCTGCATTTACATCAGTAGGGACACCACAATTCTGACAATACTTATTACCACTCCGCGGTGGTACACCACAGGCGATACATACTGCCGCTTTATTATCCACTTCTTTACCGCAGTTTCTGCAGTACATAGCCACCCCCTTTGTATATAAACTCGAAATTCAAAACTCTAAACCTTTTATCCTCCCCCTCGTATGGGGAGGAATTGGGAGGAAAGGGGAATCCATATCACTTTCTCACTGGGAGAAATAGCAAGACATCATTTAGGGACTTCTTAGGAGGTGTTGGCACAGGTTCTTCTGGATAGCCAATAGATACCAAACTTATCAATTTATATCCATCAGGAATGTTTAATAACTGTCTTATCTCATCAGCATATGGTTTCTTGTCCCCTGCTACCCAGCAACTACCAAGTCCATATGCCTTTGCTGCAAGAAGTATGTAGGTAGTAGCAGCAGAGCCATCCTCTATGTAATACTTCGTATCTTCGCAGAAAATTGCCACGCATACCGGTGCCTCTGCTATAAACTTCCCATAGTCACATATCCTTGCTATTTTGCTTTTCAAATTACTGTCAGTAATCACCATAAACTTCCATGGCTGTATATTTCTTGCTGTAGGAGCAAACCTTGCACAGTCAATAATATCCTTTACTATATTTTCAGGAACCTCTTCTTTTTTATATCTTCTTATACTTCTTCGCTCTTTCAAAACCTTTAATACTTCTCCTGTTATCTTCTCCATATCTTTTTCTCCTCCCTTTCAGAAGAAAATACACATTCTGTCTATTATCTATCCGTTTCATTTTTTAATACTCTATTCCCCTCCGTGCCCTAATCTCAGGAAACGGATGTTTTATCTTCTTCATCTCCGTATTAATGTCT
>JAQVEU010000140.1 GCA_028697565.1 Candidatus Ratteibacteria bacterium | reverse complement strand
TATAGAAGAACTAAAAAATGCAATAAAAGGAGTAAATTATTATAACACCAAAGCAAAGCATATAAAGAAACTTTCAGAGATCATAGTAAATAAATATAGTGGACAGATGCCCGAGACAATGGAAGAACTAATAAAACTCCCTGGTGTGGCAAGAAAAACAGCAAATGTTGTCCTGTCTCAGGGATTTAGCAAAGCAGAAGGAATTGTAGTAGATACACATGTAAAACGGCTTGCAGGACGTTTAGGACTGAGTAAGGCACATACCCCTGAAAAAATTGAACAGGACCTTATGAAAGTAATTCCTCATGAGAAGTGGGTCTCATTTCCATTCACCCTGATACTTCACGGCAGGGCTGTATGTAAAGCAAAACATCCGCTTTGTAATATATGTGTCATTAGTTCCTTTTGTCCATCAGGAGGTAAGGAAAAATGTTAAGTATCCTGAACAGAAAAAAGGCTGATATACTACTTTTGCTTTTTCTTATTTCAGGATGTAGTGTCACCATCGGGACTGGCTCAACAAAATCAAAAGAAACACTGACAGATACCTATCACTATGTCCGTCAGGGTGAAAACCTGTTCAGAATTTCAAAGTACTACTATGAAGGAGAAAACACAGCTGAGATACTTAAAGGAGTTGAAAAAATTAAGAAGGCCAATAATATGTCAACGGACTCTATATCTCCGGGGAAACGACTTAAAATACCTTCCACTGCGAAGAAACAGCCTAACTATCCTTTACTACCTCCAACTGCTATCACAACTTCACCCTCCACTTCTTCTACATCTAAGTCGGAGACAAAGATTGAACAACCCGGAGCAGTGGAATACCATCCAATACTACCTGACAGGGCATTCATCTGGCCTGTAAATGGAAAGATTATATGCAACTTTGGTGAACTAAACAACCAGGGGATAGACATACTTGTAGAGCCAGCAACAGAGGTACTGGCAGCAGATGATGGAAAGATTGTTTTTGCAGGAACAACCTCTAAATATCAGGAAACCATTATTATTGAACACTCATCCACTACCTATACTGTTTATAGCCACGACATTGATATACTGGTTCAGAAGGATGATTATGTAAAGAAAGGAACACCTGTAGCAAAAGTTAAAAGTGGAACACACAGAACAAGATACATACACTTTGAAATCAGAATTAATAACGTAGCAGTCAATCCTGTTGTATATCTTCCACAACAGTAGAGGGGAGAAGTATGGGAAATAGTAAATATGAGAGTGATGGACTTCTTGCTTCTTATGCAGTGAAGGTATCAGAAACACTGGGCAGAAAATATGCTGAACAGGAACATCCTGTAAGAAGCCCCTTCCAGAGAGACAGGGACAGAATTATACACTCCACTGCATTCCGCCGGCTGGAGTACAAAACACAGGTCTTTATATATCACGAGGCCGACTACTATAGAAACCGATTGACACATACATTAGAGGTTCAACAGATTGCCAGAACAATAGCAAGGATATTAAAACTAAATGAAGACCTTGTGGAAGCAATATCTCTCGCACATGATATAGGACATACCCCTTTTGGACATAAAGGAGAGTCCGTATTGAATGAACTTTTGATAAACAGAGGATTTAAGGGCTTTGAACACAATAGACATGGGCTGCGGATTGTGGACAAACTTGAAAGAAGATATCCACAATTTCCAGGGCTTAACCTTTCATTTGAGGTAAGGGAGGGTATTATAAAGCACAATACAAGTTATGATATACCGCTGGAAGAAGATGAGTTTAAGGAGTTTACAGGATACCCTTCTCCATCCCTTGAGGCACAGGTGGTCAACCTTGCTGATGAGATCGCATACACCTGCCATGACCTTGATGATGGTGTGAAGTCAGGAATCATCACAATGGATAAACTTAAAGATATTCCACTATGGAGAAAAACGGAAAACACTTTACACACAGAAGGACTGGATGAAGAGATGAAAAAAACTGTTGTAATAAGAGGGCTTATCAACTATCTTGTGACAAATCTAACAGATGAAAGTAAAGAGAATATAAAAAGGTCAGGTGTTAAAAATATATCCGATGTAAGAAAAAACATCCCCCTGCTTTCATACCCTGATGTATTGGAAAATGAACTTGAACAACTACGTATGTTTCTTGAGGATGAGATGTATTCACATTTCAGGGTGATAAGAATGACGCATAAAGGAGCAATGGTAATAAAGGCACTGTTCAGTGCATATGTAGAAGAGCCCAAGCAACTACCGCCGCATATTCAGGAACGAATGAAGAAAGAACCACTTGAGATTGTTATTGCTGACTATATTGCAGGTATGACTGACAGATTTGCACTTTCAGAACATAAGAAACTTTTTGACCCGCGCTATCCAGTATAAAGGGCAACAAGACAAAGGAAGAGTAAAATTAAAAGAGGAAGATGCAAAAATAAAGTGCAAAAAAAATTAGATTAGAAGATTACAAATTATTTTAAGTTTTGACTTTTTACAAAAGGAGGAGACATTGGAGAAAAAGAATATTGCTTTAATTTCAGCAGAGGCAGTGCCATTTGTCAAGGTAGGGGGTATGGCTGATGTGGTTGGTGCTCTTTATAAGTATCTGAAAAAACAGGAGAATATATATCTGTTTATTCCTTTATATAAAAAAATTAAGAAAAACTATAAGACCGATGTTGTCTGCCCGCTGAATATTGTATTCTCTAATGAACGGCAGGAAAATGGATTTTTGTCAAAAAGCAAAGAATTTCCAGGTGTCTTTTTTATTGGTCATAAAGAATACTTTGAAAGGGATGAGATTTATGGACCTGGTGGAAAGGACTATCCTGATAGTTTGGAAAGATTTTCATTTTTTACGAGGGCATCACTTGAAGCAGCAAAGATATTAAAGATAGGGATGGATATATTTCACTGCCATGACTGGCACACAGCCCTTTTACCATTGTATCTAAAATTGTACTATAAAGAGACATTCCCAAAGGCACAAACCCTTTTTACCGTCCATAATTTGGGATACCAGGGAATTTTCCCGCAGGACAGATTTCATCTGTTGGGTATTCCATGGAACTATTTTAATATGGATGAGTTAGAATTTTACGGTAGTGTTAATTTTATGAAGGCAGGCATAATACATTCTGACACAATAAATACGGTAAGTCCTACATATGCAAGGGAAATTCTTACACCTGAATTCGGACATAAACTTGATGGGCTATTAAGAAAATATCAATATAAACTAAAGGGAATTCTCAATGGCATTGACTATCAGATATGGAACCCATCTTTTGATAATCTCATACCCAAAAAATATAGAACCAGAAAAAGTAAGTTAGAGAATAAGATAGCACTCCAGAAAAAACTATCACTTATTGTGGATAAAGATATACCTATATTTGGTATGGTCAGCCGGTTAGCAGAGCAGAAAGGTATTGATTATCTTACAGAAATAATGGAGACTCTGCTTCAAAAAAATATCCAGTTAGTCATACTTGGAGATGGGGACCCTAAATACAAAGA
>JAQVEU010000139.1 GCA_028697565.1 Candidatus Ratteibacteria bacterium | reverse complement strand
ATCTGCATATGCATTTATGCTGATGACACTTCTGTATATACCCTGTATAGCAACCATTGCAGTAATAAAACAGGAGGCGGGTACAAAATGGGCTCTACTTGCAACTGTATGGTCTATGCTTATTGGATGGTGTATTGCTGTCCTGTTCTATCAGGGATTTAGATTATATTGAAAACTTTTTAAAAAAGCCCTACTATCTTACCATCCTTATCTATATCTACCTTTGTTCCAGCAGGAATTGTAGGTAGCCCTGGCATCGTCCTCATCTCTCCGCATAAAGGATATATAAAGCCAGCACCTGCTGAAAGTCGAGCATCCCTTACAGGAAGTGTAAATCCGGTTGGTCTGCCTTTCAGTGTCGGGTCATGTGAAAGAGAAAGGTGTGTCTTTGCCATGCATACGGGTAGGCCTCCAAATCCCCAATCAGTATATAAGGCAATCTTCTCTTCAGCCAGTGGTGTATACTCCACCCTGCCTGCCCCATATATCTTTGTCGCAATCTCCTCTATCTTCTGTTTGATTGACCACTCATCAGGATAAAGAAATTTAAAATCACTTTTTTTCTCGCACTGCTTAATTACCTTTTCTGCAAGGGCAAGACCACCCTCACCACCCTTCTCCCATACATTACTCACATCCACATCATCTGCACCTGCCTTGAGGGCAATCTCCTTCAGTATTTCTATCTCCTTATCCGTATCTGTGGTAAATCTGTTGATTGCCACCACCACAGGCACACCAAAATGTCTTACATTCTCTATCTGTTTTATCAGGTTGCTACTACCCTCTATAAGTGCAGGTATATTTTCAGCGACAAGTCCTTTATCAAGTGGTCTTCCAGGAACAACCTTAAACCTTCCACTATGCATCTTCAGTGCCCTTATAGTACATACAACTACCACACAGTTAGGAGTAAGTCCACTATACCTGCACTTGATATCCATAAACTTTTCCATACCACAGTCCACACCAAAACCACTTTCAGTAACCACATAGTCAGCCAGTTTCAGTGCAATCTTGTCTGCAATAATTGAACTATTTCCATGTGCAATATTGGCAAAAGGACCTGCATGGACAAATACAGGAGTATGTTCAAGCGTCTGCATCAGTGTGGGATGTACCGCATCCTTTAAAAGAACTGTCATTGCACCTGCTGCCTTAAGGTCTTCCGCAGTTACTGGTTTCTTCTTTGTCGTATGACCTATAACAATTCTACCCATCCGTTTTCTTAAATCAAATAACCCTTCGGTAAGTGCCAGTATCGCCATTACCTCTGATGCAACTGTTATATCAAAACCCGTCTCTCTTGGGATACCGTTGTCTTTACCACCAAGTCCTATCAATATATGCCTCAGTGCCCTGTCAGATACATCCACCACCCTGCCCCATGTTATAGAAAAAGGGTCTATATCAAGAGGATTCTTTTTAAGGAGTGAGTTATCTATAAAGGCAGAAAGTAGGTTGTGTGCAAGTCCCACAGCATGGACATCCCCTGTAAGGTGAAGGTTAAAGTCCTCCATCGGTATCACCTGTGAGTATCCACCACCAGCCGCACCCCCTTTAATTCCAAATACAGGACCAAGGGATGGCTGTCTTATACAGGTAAAGACCTTTTTATTCAGTTTTCCTATTGCCTGTGAAAGTCCTATGGTTGTTACGGTCTTTCCTTCTCCTAATGGTGTTGGTGTAATGGCAGTTACATCAATGTATTTACCTGTTCTATTACCCTTTATACTCTCTAATATATCCGTTGATACCTTTGCCTTGTAGTTTCCATACAGTTGAAGAAACCTGCTGTCAATGCCTGCCTTTTCTGCTATTTCAGTTATCGGCAATATCTTTGCATTCTGTGCAATTTCAAGGTCGCTTAACATCTTCTCCCCCTCGTGTTAAAATTTGTGTGATATTTTATATTATAAATTTTAAAATATCAAGGAGAAAATATGATATCGGTAAAAGACAGGGAGATATTACGAACACTGGCAAAAGAAGTGGTAGAGATTGCATCTCTTGATATTCAGAAGGAAACCATAAAAAAATGGAAGATGCTAAATGATATGAAAGAGGTAAGACCTATGGTCTATATTTTTGAAATTCCGTGGTGGGAGATAGGTAGAATAGATGAAGAGATGTTTTTGCAGACAGAGGATGAAAAAGCGCGTAAGATGGAAGAAGAATTTCGCAGAACACTCTACCTCTGGAAGCATGTGCCTATGGATATGGTAGTAGAACCTTACTATACTGTTCCCAAATGTATTATACACAACTCTAATTTTGGCCCTGAGGTGGAAAGAGATATAGTACCATTTGATGGTGGCGTAGGGGTCCCTTCATCACACTATATCCCCCAGATTAGGGATGAGGCAGATATAGAAAAAATTAAGACACCTCAGATATGGTGTGACTATGAGGAAGCAGAAAAGAAGTATGAGTGGACAAGTGAGATTCTGAACGGGATAATGCCTGTAAAAAGGCAGGGGCATCAGGCATTTGCCTTTGCACCATGGGACATCCTCGTTCGGTGGTGTGGCCCGGAACAACTATTGTTAGACCTTGCATTAAGGCCTGCCTATATCCACAAACTTATAGATAGGCTTGTGAGTGCCTATTGTGATATACTGGACCAGATGGTAAAACTAAACCTTTTTTCATACGATGAGGGATATTATACAGTAGGTGGGGGACTTAGTTTTACTGATGAACTGCCACAACAGGACTTTAATCCTGACTCTGTACGGCTCTGCGACCTCTGGGGTAGAGCAATGGCACAGATATTTTCAGAGGTATCTCCTGCTATGCATGAAGAGTTTGCAATACAATATGAGAAGCGATACCTCAACAGGGCAGGACTTGTCTACTATGGATGTTGTGAACCACTCCATAACAAGGTAGATATAGTGGCTAAACATATCCCAAAACTAAGAAAGATATCTATGAGCCCTTGGGTTGACATCAAAAAGGGATATGAGGCAACTGATGGAAGATTTGTATTCTCGTTTAAGCCCAATCCTGCATTTCTTGCCACAAAAGGGAAGTGGGACAGGGATAGTGCAAAGAGGCAAATCCAGGAACTACTTGATATCACCAAAGGAAAAAATGTTGAAATAATACTTAAGGATATCAGTACTGTCTATCATGAACCCAAACGTCTGTGGGAATGGGCTGAGACAGTAATGGAGATAGTAAAACAGTACGAATAACCTTTCAAAATCCAGATGCCTCCAATACATCAGGGACATACCTTTCCCAGCCCAGTGGCATTATATGTATTCCAGAACACAAGTCCTTCATTCCCTTTATCAGTTCAGCAGCAATCTGAATACTTACCCTGGGCCTATCCTTTTTATCTGCAGCTGCCATCATTTGAATATATTTCTCAGGGACACTCACACCTGCCACATTTTCGTTCATAAACTTTGCCATACCCGCTGACTTCAAAAGCACTATTCCACCTAAAACAGGAGCACCAAACCGGGATGCCTGTCTTATAAACCTTTCAAAAGATGTAAGGTCATAAA
>JAQVEU010000138.1 GCA_028697565.1 Candidatus Ratteibacteria bacterium | reverse complement strand
AAGTTTCTCAATTTTTTCCAGTGGAGTTACAGGCAACCTGTGGAATTTTTCAAGAAATGCCTTCCTGAAAAGATAGACCCCTATGTGCTTGTAAAAACATACCTTTTTAAGAAGTTCAGTGGTATCACCTGAAAAGTATAGTGAAGGATAGGGTATAAGTGAACGGGAAGAGTAAAGGGTATATCCATTTTTATTGTCAAAGACAATTTTTACGATATTAGGGTCATATAATTCATCCCCCTTTCTTATCTTTGTCACAGATGTAACCGCATAGAGGGAACTGTCTTTCTTCATCAGGGCAAGTGGCTTTTCCACTGCCTCAACAGGTAAAAATGGTTCATCTGCCTGGATGTTGACCACTATATCAGTTCTCATACCCTTTACTGCCTCTGCTACCCTATCACTTCCACTTTTACAGTTAGAAGGAGTCATAATTACATCCGCTCCGATACGGTGTCCTTCTTCTGCTATTCTTCTGTCATCTGTGGCAATATAGATAGCAGAAAAAAGTTCTTTTATCTTCAGCGCCCTTTCATATACCCTGTGAAGTACTGTCTTACCGTTAATTTTATAAAGGACCTTGCCCTGCAGTCGTTCAGAGCCGTACCTCGCAGGTATGACACATATCACCCTTTCTTTCTTCATATTCACTACCCCCGTTCATATTTAAGTAGCGAGTAGCAAGTAGAGAGTAGAGAGAAAATCCGCTCTAACCCCCTTTAATAAGGGGGGAATTGGAAATTTTGTTTAATTTTTTCTCTCGCTACTCTTATATGAAACTCTAAATCCAAAACACTAAATCTAAAAGTAAGGATATTTATTCTTGCTACTTGCTACTCTTTTATTATATCTTTTTTCCTGTACTTGCCTTTGAAAGTGCAGAGTATTTCACTCCTTTGAGTACCTTCATCAGTCCATAAAGTTTCCTTATTACCTCTACCTTACCTTTTATCACCACAATCTCCAGACAGTTATGGTGATCCATATGTATGTGCTGCGTTGAGATAATGGCCTTGTGGTAGTTATGCTGGATATCCATTATCTTTCTTACAATGTCCCTTTTGTTGTGGTCATAGACAAGTAAGATACACCCTGCAACAGTTATATCCTTCTGCTCCCACTCCTCTTCTACAAACTCTTTCCTTATGATGTCCCTAATTGCCTCAGAACGGTTCTTATAGCCATCCCTTTTGATATAGCGGTCAAATGCCTCAAGAAGTTTCTCTTCCATTGAGACACCGAACCTTATGAGTTTTTCCATACCTTTGTATCCCCTGCTTATCTCTTTCCCCCCACCTTTTTCCTCTTCCTATTTTATGGTGAGAAGGAAGGAAAGGAAATGGAGGCAGAGGGAAGAATTGAAAGATTAGAAAATTGAAAAAATCCTAAAATCTGCCAGTCATCAAATTTTGAGTTTAATATATGAGCGTCTTTCCTCTACTGTAGTATCCTTTACTTTCAATCCTTACACCATCTTTTCCTGTAATCTCCCCTGCAATCCTTGCCTTAACCCTGTGCCTTTTTGCTATGGATAGAACCCTTTCCGTGTCTGATGTTATTAAGAGCATACCCTGTCCCATATTCCATACCTTGTATGCCTCCTTATCATCAACCTTTCCTAATTTCTGACACAAAAGCATTATCTCAGGTGGACTAAACAGTTCTGTAATGTCAGCACCTAACCTAACTGGAGCAAGTAATCTCCCTAACTTCCCCGGGATACCACCACCTGTGATGTGCGCTATACCACTGACATGGTCCAGCATATCAAGAACTACCGGGCTATATATTGTAGAAGGGACCAGCACCATCTGCCCCATTGGCTTGCCCCCTGCCTTCTTCTGGTGCCAGTTTTCTCCATAGTTGTCCCTCAAAATCTTCCTTACCAGTGTAATTCCGTTGGACCTAAATCCTTTTTCTTCTAATGCCACTATGCACTGTCCTTTCTTAATGTCTTCAGGCCTCATCTCCTTTCTAATAACACTCAAGACAGTGCCTGCCCAGTTATAGTTATGCCTGCCGTAGCCGGATATACGGTTGCCTAACTCTGCTATCTCTCCCCCAACAACTGCAACACCTGCAACCTTTGCCGCCTTTACCATACCTTCTGATATCTCCCTTACTATATCTACAGAAAGTTTATTGACATCAAGGATATTGGAGAGGGATACCGGTTCTGCTCCATATCTCACCGCATCATCACACAGCATAGCAAAAAGGTCAAAAGATATTGTCCTGTGGATACCTGTCCTTTCAGCAATCTCCACCTTTGTTCCCACACCATCACTGTTAAGCATCAACATAGATGGCCCTATGGAGATGGTTATCACACGATGAAGTCCTCTACTCTCTAAAACCTTTATCTCGCCTATCTTCCCTTTCCTGCTGGCAAAAGTCCTGTTAGATGCAGCAGCCATTATCTCTGAACAGATATCTCCCAGCGCAATATCCACCCCTGCCTTCCTATATGTAGCCATTGTTCCCTTCCTTTTTTTCTTTCAATCTTCTAATCGTCAATGGAACTGCAGTTCCCAGAAGTGATAATAGTCGCCTTTCTTTTCAATTAACTGGCTATGTGTTCCCTCTTCTGATATACTGCCTTCTTTAAGAACAATAATTCTGTTCACACTCCTCAGTGTTGAAAGTCGATGTGCAATAACAAGGACAGTCCTTCCCTTCATTATCCTTTCCATCGCCTCCTGAAGAACCTTTTCTGAATGACTATCAAGTGATGCAGTTGCCTCATCTAATATAATAATTTCAGGATTTCTATATAATGCCCTTGCCACACATATCAGCTGTTTTTGGCCTCCTGAAAAGGACATACCCCTTTCCCCTGCTATGGTCTCATAACCATCAGGAAGTGATTCAATAAATTCCTTGATTCCTGCTATCTCTGCTGCCTTTTTCACCATTTCCATATCAGGGTCATCAGAAAGAGAGATATTCCTTTTTATTGTATCATTGAAAAGTATGGGATCCTGAGGCACAAATCCAATATGTGCCCTGATGGTTTCTATCTTATAGTCCTTTATGTCCTTTCCATCTATAAGAACCCTGCCTTTTTCCGGCTCATAAAACCTCAGAAGCAGTCCTATAAGTGATGTCTTTCCTACCCCTGTAGGACCCACAATACCCAGACGTTCTCCTTTTTTAAGAGAAAACGATATATCCTTAAGAATCTGTTTTTCCCCATAAGAAAAATATACACCATCAAACAAGAGCCCTTCCTTCAGCCCTGAAAACACCTCAGTCCCTGTATCCTTTATCCTGTTTTCTATCTCTAAAAAGGAAAAGATACGTGGAAGGGCAGGGGAGTCCTGTTTTATACTAGCGTAGTCACTACCCACCCCTTTAAGCGGGCTGATAATGGAAAACAGGGCAACAAAGAATAACATAAGGAATCCAGAACTGATAGAACCAGATATTACCTTCCTTGCTCCATAATACAGAAGCCCACTTGCACCAAGCACAGACATAATCTCTGTAAATGGACCTATGGCAAGTGTCCTTCTTGTACA
>JAQVEU010000137.1 GCA_028697565.1 Candidatus Ratteibacteria bacterium | reverse complement strand
CATTACAAAATCAATAAAATCCATTGCCTGCCCGATTGCTTTTTTGAACGCCTCTATCCCATATTCATCTATAAATCTGTCCGGGTCAAAATTTACTGGTAGCATGCATATCTTTGTTTCAAACCCCATCTTTAAGATACTTTCAAGATTTCTTAAACTTGCATTTATTCCTGCCTCATCAGAATCAAAAGATAGGAGAACTCTCTCGGTAAACCTTTTCACAAATCTTAGATGTTCATCTGTAAGAGAGGTACCCATTGGAGCCACGACATTTTCAATACCGTTGATATGGAGTTTAATAACATCAAGGTATCCTTCCACAAGAAATACAAATCCCTTTTCTTTTATAGGTGTCTTTGCCTGGTGTATACCATATAATAATTTTCCTTTACTGAATACCTCATTTTCTCCAGTATTCAGATATTTTGGTTGCTGTTCTTCATCCAGTGCACGTCCACCAAACCCTACAATTCTGCCACGAATGTCAAATATAGGAAACATCACCCTGTTTCTGAATGTATCAGTATCCCCTTCTTTATTTATAAGGCCTGCATTAATAAAGTTTCTTTTCTCAAGTTTTTTCTCAATAATTTTATTAACAAGATAGTCCTTTGTCCCAGGTGCAAAACCAAGATGAAACCGTCTTATATCTTTTTCTGTAAGGTTTCTACCTATAAGATAGTCCAGTGCACGTCTACCCTGCGGTGAAAATAACAGTTCTTTATAACATTCCTCAGCGAACTCATTTGCCTTAAATATCTTCTCTCCCTCATCACCTGTATTTTTGTTATATCCATAGGGAACAACTTTTACCCCTGCCTTTTTTGCTGCAATTTGTACTGCTTCAGGGAAAGAGATATTATCTATCTTCATAAGAAATCTTATAACATTACCACCCTCACCGCATCCAAAACAATGGAATATTTGTTTCTCCTGATTTACGATAAAAGATGGGGTCTTCTCCTGATGGAAGGGGCAGAGTGCCTTAAAATTTCTACCTGTTTTTTTCAAGGACAGGTATTCTGATATAACCTCTACTATGTCTAATTTTGAAATTATCTCTTCCAGTTGATTGGATGAAAAAGTTCCTTTCTCCATTTTATGGCCTGCTTTTTTGATAATAAAGAGTTATACCTGTATAGAAAGATAGTGTCAAGGGATGGAGAAAGATAAAAAATATATATTTTTCCTGTCAGGTGTCCACCAATAACTAAAATTTGTTGAAATTTTATTAAAAATACAGTAAAGTGATATAATAAATAAGGGAAATATGTATTTGCATCAATAGAACCCATAAGGTTAGTTGCAGAGTAAGAAGAAGTAGCAAGTAGGGAGTAGCAAGTAGCAAGAATAAAGAAGGCACAGAGTGAGAAGTGTAAAATTGAAAATGTAAAGTGTAAAAGAAATTAGAAGATAGAAAGATTACAGATTATAAAGTTTACAATCTGCCAATCTTCTAATCCATATAGTTTTAAATTTTGAGTTTTGAATTTTAGGTTTAATATGAGCAGGGGGAATATATATAATCGTTATATTAATATCCCCTGCCAAAAGTTGAGGGGGTCTGTATGAGGGAAAAGGCAGAGTATACGATAAAACTGGCAGGGGATGTTTTTAACGGCTATACAGTAGAAGAGAAGATATGGCAGGGCGCAACATCTACAGTATACAGATGTAGTGGGAGTGGTAGATACGGTAGTGTGGTGGCGATAAAGGTACTCCATCCCTATAGAAACCTGCCACATTATGTAAAACTGTTCATAAGAGAGGCAAAAATCCAGTCGAGGTTAAACCATAAAAACATAGTAAAGGTATATGGTACCGGAAGAAAAGACCATCTGGTTGCTATCTTTATGGAGTATGTGAATGGAATAAATTTGAGGATGGCTTTCCAGACAATGGATATGCCGGCTACTACCTTACTCAGATTGTTTATTGAACTTACTGATACAGTGGACTATATACACAAACGGGGTATTATCCATAATGATATAAAACCAGAAAATATCATTATAGGGAAAAGTAATGGACTGCTTAAACTGACCGACTTTGGTTATGCAGAAAAGATGGGCAGGTGGTTTGGTAAGAAAAATGAATATAGTGGAGGAACAGAAAGATATATGGCCCCTGAAAGGACAAAAGGTATGAGCGATAAAAGGAGTGATATATATTCTATCGGTATATTGTTGGACGAATTTCTAAAGGATAAACTTGGAGGTAGGGAAGAGATATACTCAATAATTGTGAAGGCGACACAGAAAGAACCCTTTAAAAGATATACAAGTGCTGCGGAACTGAAGTTCGACCTTGAAAAATTATATATAGGTTATCAGGAGAACCGCTCTTAAATGAGAATAGGGATAATCTCAGATGTTCATGGGAATCTTGAAGCCCTAATCTCATCCCTCCTTTTTCTTAAAGACAGGACGGACTTTCTTGTTGTTTTAGGAGATGTAGTTGGTTATGGTCCTGACCCTGAAGAGTGTATCGGAATTATTAAGACAAAAGCAAACCTTATACTTAAAGGGAATCATGAAGAGGGTATTATAACAGGCAACTATACTGCTTTTAAAGATGTTGCAAGAATTTCCCTTCTTTGGACAGAAAAAACTCTGTCTTCGGATTCTTTAGCGACCATTAAAAAATTCAAGGAAACAGAGGAGATGGAGAACATCCTCTTTGTTCATGCATCTATTTCTAAGCCACTTTTCAAATATATACTCAGCGAGAAGGATGCAGAGGAAGAGTTTGGGTTATTAAATAAAAAGGTATGTTTTATAGGGCATACCCACCTCCCTGCAACATACATAAAACATGAAGAAGATAGAACAGAGATAGTACCTCCAGATTTTAGCGGAAGGATGGCGATAGAGATAAAAGAAGAGTGCAGGTATATAATAAATGTAGGAAGCACAGGGCAACCAAGGGATGGGCTTCCTTTCGCCTGTGTGTCAGTGTATGATACGGAAAAGGATATATTTACCCTATATCGTATAGAATATCCTGCAGAGATTACGAGAAAGAAAATAATAGAGAAGGGACTTCCCTCTATCCTCTCAAGAAGGATTATTCAGGGGATATAGATGTTTTTAAATAGACAGGGGATATGATATTATAAAAGATGAAAAAAATAATGGGTGGTAAGGAGATGGAGTGCATTATCAAAGGGATGGCTGAGATTATAAAAAAAGAGATAGGACTTACTGAAAGTATTGCAATTGTCGGGATAAAAAGGAGAGGTGCTATCCTTGCTAACAGGATTAAAAAGTATTTATCAAAAGATATTCCTGTCGGTTATCTTGATATTACATTCTACAGGGACGACTTCAGCACAGTAGATAAACATCCTGTTGTCTCTGAAACGGATGTCCTTTTTGACATAGATGGTAAAAAGGTACTGTTGGTGGACGATGTCCTTTTTACAGGAAGAACCATCAGGGCCGCTTTAGATGCCCTTACTGATATGGGAAGGCCTGCGCTTGTAAAACTACTTGTGCTTATAGACAGGGGGTACAGGGAACTGCCTATAAGTGCTGACTTTGCAGGCATGAGA
>JAQVEU010000136.1 GCA_028697565.1 Candidatus Ratteibacteria bacterium | reverse complement strand
CTTATAATGGCTGGGTCCAGATGGACCTTTCTCAAAAATATGGGTAGCAAACTTCCTAATAGGTTTGCCCATACAGTAATAAACAGCACCGAGGAGCCAACGACAATTCCTATCCTGTAATCTTTATTCCAAAAATAACTCCAGAGAAATAAGATAGTACCAAGTGTAATTCCAATCCATATTCCGACCCAAAGTTCTTTCTTTATCACATCAAACCACTTTTTAGGGGTAAGGTCTCCTGTTACCAGGGCCCTGATGATAATGGTTGCTGACTGTGTGGCTGTGTTTCCTCCTGTATCAATAAGAACAGGTATAAAAAACGCAAGTGTGATAATTCTTCCAAGTGTCTCTTGAAAAAATGATATGACTGAGCCGGAAAGAAAACCAGCAACTGCCAGAAGCATCAACCAACCGACCCTTTTTTTAAACATAGAGAACACAGATGTTGTGGTATATCTTACTTCAAAAGGTATAACACTTGCCCCTTTATATATATCCTCTGTAACCTCATCTTCATAAACATCTATCACATCGTCAATAGTAATAATACCAAGCAAAACATTTTGAGAATCTACAACAGGTAGAACAGTAAGGTTATATTTTTTCATTATCTTGACTGCCTCTTCCTGGTCTTCTGATGCACGGATAGAGTGGAAGTCTTTGTCCATAAGATTTTCTATTTTATCTGATGGGTTGGAAAGAACTAGTCTATGGAGTGGCATATCATCAAGAAGGTGCCACTTTTCATCTACTACATAAACAATATCAATGGTTTCAACTTCTTTACCAAATCTTCTTATGTGGTCAATGGATTGTGCAACTGTCCAGTAAGGCCGTATTGCTATAAAATCAGGGGTCATTAACCTGCCGACACTATCTTCAGGATATCCCAACAGTTGCATCGCCTCTTTTCTTTCTTCAGGCGGAAGAAGGTTAAGAAGTCGTTGGGTTGCTTTTGCTGGCAGTTCTTCAAATATATCAGTTCTATCGTCAGGAGATAGTTCAAGAAAAATATCTCTTATATGTTCATTACTCATCTGCCGCAAGAGATTCTTCTGTTCATTAGGATCAAGTTCACTGAATACATCAGCGGCAAGTTCACGGGGTAAAATACGAAAGATTACAATTCCTTCCTTCTCATCAACATTGTGTATGAGGTCAACTATATCCTGCGGCTCCCATTCGGAAAGTATGTCTTTAAGAACCCGCCAGTTTTTTGTTTCTATAAGTTCTTTTATTTCAGGGCTTAGGAGTTCTCTCAACATAGTGTTAGATTTTACCATTTTTAAGAATGTTTGTCTAACCTGGAAGGAAATAAAAATTGGTGAATGCTTGGTTAACTACCTTGACTGAAAACAAAAAAGGTTCTTAATTTTGAGTTTTGATTTTGAAGTTTTGAATTTATATATCGCCATAGCCAAATTTTCTAAAGATATCCGGTCTTTCTCGCCAGTCCTTTATAACCTTAACCCACAATTCAAGGTATGTCTTCTTTCCTAAAATAATTTCTATCTCTTTTCTTGCAAGTTGTCCTATTTCTTTCAGTTTGGAACCGTCTTTTCCGATAATGATATGTTTAAGATTTTCTCTGTCAACAATAATATTTGCCTTCACAACCATCATATCCTTGTTTTTATCTCCCGGTTTTATCTCTTCTACCTCTACTGCTATTGATTGTGGAACTTCCTGATAGGTTCTGTTAACTGCTTTTTCCCTTATTATTTCAGCAATAGTATATTGTAGCGGTAGATTTGTTATCATATCTTCAGGGAATAATTTATCTCCTTCTGGAAGGTGTGAGAATATACATTTTCTTAAAACGTTTATGTTTTTATTCTTCAGTGCAGAGACAGGTACTATATCCAGAAATTTATATCTTTCATTGCTTTCTTTAATCAGAGGCAGTAAAGATTCTTTATTAGGAAGGAGGTCTATCTTGTTAATTACAAGTATGGCACTTTTATTAAATTTTTTTATTGTTTCCAGCATCCTTTCATCTTCTGTCTGCCATCCACGGGCATCTATAACAGGAATGATTATATCTGCTTCTTCAATGGAATGGATTATGGTTTTTTGCATCATCCTGCCCAGTTCATTACGTACATTTTCAAAACCAGGTGTGTCAAGGATAACAATCTGTCCTTCTTCAGAGTTATATATACCTAACACACGTATCCTTGTAATGGCAGGTCGTGGAGAAACAATTGAGACCTTTCGCTCAAGCAAGGCATTTATAAGTGTGGACTTACCAGTATTAGGTTTCCCGACTATTGATATAGACCCTGATTTCATAATTATTTTACAGGATGATTTCACATCCTTTGTCTGCGGATTCTTTTTCTTTTAGGACTATAGCAAGAGAATTCCTCGCATCTTCCGGAGTTACAACAGTAAATGGTTTATTATGAATGACATGGTCAACAAAATATCTTAACTCGTAAAAATACCCTCCAAGGTCATCAATATTACCACCTATACCTTCTGCTTTCACTTTTTCAAATGTAGGTTTGTCTACCTTACCTGTGACTTCATAAACAGTTAAAGAAGGGGTATTTCTTGAGTTAAATTCAACCACTGCCTTTTCAAATTTGGCAAGGTAACTCATTTCAAAAGGAAAGTTTGCTGGATAGTCCCATCCGCCTTCAGCGGTTATTATTATGTCATTATCAAAGGTAAAGGTTGTATATACATGGGAATATGGCCTTTCCTTATTGATGGACTTGGAGTATATTTTTTTTGGCTTTTTGCCCATAAGGTAACATATAAAATCAGTGTCGTGTATATGAAGGTCTATCAGGGCTCCACCGGATTTATTACTGTCCAGTATCCAGTCCTGCCATCCCCATGTAGGTAATGAAGAAAGCCGCCGACATGAAAGGGTAATAAGTTCACCGTATTTTTTTCTATCATATATCTCTTTCAAAAATTTATATTCTGCCCAGAATCTTATCACCTGTGCCACCATAAATCTTACCCTGTGTTTTTTACATGCCTCAATCATTTCATTTGCGTCTTCAATGTCAAGAGCAATGGGCTTTTCACAGATAACATCCTTGCCCTTTTCGGCTGCCTTAATAACAAACTCCTTATGGAGAAAAGTGGGAAGACATATATCAATAGTAGTAATATCTTCCCTTTCAAGAAGTTGCTGGGGGTCACTATAAGGTAGTGCTTTAACTTTTGTAGCAAGTGATTTTGCTTTTTCCCCCCGGATATCTGCAATACCTACAACTTTAGCATCTGGAAGCTGACTGTACACTGTGGCATGCATGCTTCCCATATAACCTGCACCTATGATACCAATCTTTACCATCTTTCTTCCTCCTTTTTTATTTCCATATTATTCTAAAGGCAAACATATCCTTACCTTCCGTACTTATTATTAAACTACCATCACATAATGCATCTATAAAATCTATTTTCTCCCTGATGCTATACTCCCAGAGCTGAGATTTGTCTCTGGAAACGAAGAAGAAATTACCTCTCTTTTTTCCACTCATTAGTTTTATAATTTCCGGGTCAGATGCAGCATAAGTGAATTCTATATTCTTACCTGATTCAAAATTAACAATCTCATTTCCA
>JAQVEU010000135.1 GCA_028697565.1 Candidatus Ratteibacteria bacterium | reverse complement strand
ATAGACAGCAGGAACCTTATTAGAAAAGAATGCAAAGTCCTCACCACCCATTATGGGATGAAAATTGATAATATTCTGTGGAACAATATCTTCTGCTATCTTATTTATTTTGTCTGCAAGTTTTTTATCATTCACACACAAGGGGGAATAATTTTTATATACAATGTCTGCCTGACAGTTATAGCCATTGCATATAGAACGCGTCTTTTTTTCTATCTCATCCACTACTTTTTTTCTTGTTTCTACTTTAAGTGTTCTCACTGTACCTGTTAACTCAACCATCTCAGGGATAACATTAAAAGCATCTCCGCCCTTAACAGAACAAATAGATATAACAACACTATCCAGCGGGTCAATAGTTCTACTTACTATTGATTGCAGTGTTGTAATAAGATAACTGGCACAGACAATAGGGTCAGCAGTGAGGTGTGGAGAAGAACCATGTCCACCCTTACCTTTCACTGTTATCTTAAAATAGTCAGTACTTGCCATTACAGTACCATCCCCTACCCAGATTTTATAAAGGGGTACATGCGGGAAAAAATGAAATCCAAGAATATAATCAATGTCTTTTAGAACACTTTCTTCTATCATTGCTTGTGCTCCACTCGGCGGTCTTTCTTCAGATGGCTGGAAGATAAGTTTTACATTTACATTAAGGTCTTTCTCTATCTTTTTTAATATAGAGGCAACCCCTAACAAGACCGCAGTATGCCCATCATGTCCACAGGCATGCATAATCCCTTTATTAACAGAGGCAAAAGGAAGTTCTGTTTTTTCTTCAACAGGAAGTGCATCCATGTCAGCCCTTAATCCAACTGTTATATCCGTACCCCTGTCTATATATCCCACAACACCTGTTTTTGCTTTAATTTCAAAGGGAATACCTACTTTTTTCAGGATAGAACGCACCTTTTCTGATGTCCTGTATTCTTCAAATCCTAACTCAGGATGTTTATGGAAGTATCTTCTCCACTCAATAATTTTCTTTTCTATTTTCTCTGTCTCTTTCTTTACTTTTTTTAATAATTCTGCTTTCATAGAAACTCCATCATCTCTTTTTTATTACATCCATACCCATATAGGGTCTTAATGCTTCAGGGATAACAACAGAGCCATCTGCTTGTTGATAGTTCTCAAGAATGGAAATAATAAGACGAGGTAGTGCTACACCTGAACCATTGAGGGTATGAACATAGTCAGTCTTTCCTTGCTTCCTATCTCTAAACCTTATACCTGCCCTTCTTGCCTGAAATGACTCAAAGTTTGAACAGGAAGAGACCTCAAGCCACTTTTTTATTCCGGGTGCCCATAGTTCAATATCATAGCACTTACTTGCAGCAAAACTCAGGTCACCTGTGCATAGCATTACAACACGATAAGGAAGTGCAAGTGCCTGCAATATCTTCTCTGCTTCTTCAACAAGTGTCTCAAGTTCATCATAAGATGTATCAGGATGGACAAATTTTACAAGTTCAACCTTATCAAACTGATGGAGACGAATCAGCCCCTTTGTATCCTTCCCATATGCACCTGCCTCCCTTCTGAAACAGGGGCTATAAGCCGTATAGTAGATAGGTAATCTATCATCAGGAATAATCTCATCTCTTAAAAGGTTGGTAACAGGAACTTCTGCTGTGGGTATCAGAAAGTAGTCCTCTTCATCTATATGATACATATCCTTTTCAAGTTTAGGAAGTTGCCCTGTTGCAAACATACTATCTCTGTTGACAAGTGCGGGAACCCATACCTCTGTAAATCCACTTTTTTTATGTGCATCAATCATAAAGTTTATAAGTCCACGCACAAGAGCAGCACCCTCTGCTTTGAAAACAGGGAAAAAACTGCCTGTAATTTTTGCTCCCCGCGGAAAATCCAGTATATCAAGTTTCTCTCCTATCTCCCAGTGAGGTAGAACCTCAAAGGACTTCTGCTCTATTTTACTTCCCCATTCTTTTACAACTCTATTATCAGAGGAGTTCTTGCCCACAGGAACAGAGGGATGCGGGATATTAGGTATTGATGCTACTATATCATCATAAGTTTTCTCAATATCTTTTAACTTTATTTCTGCTTCCCGTATCTCATCTGAATACTTTCTTGCCTGTTTTATCATATCCTGAAATGTACCACTCTTATCATCCTTCCTCTCTGCTATCTTTGAGGTCAGGTCTTTTTGCCACCTTCTTCTTTCTTCCACAAACGAAATAATCCGTCTTCTTTCATTATCCAGCCGTTCAAGTTCATCCCAGTCAACCTTTGCACCTTTCAGAGATACTGCCTTTTTAAGTAATTCCAGGTTTTCTCTAATAAACTTTGCAGAATACATTACTCTTTTTTCTCCTTTTTTATCCTGTAGATGTATTCTCCTTCTTTCACATATCCATAGTTTTCCCTTAATGCCTTTTCTGCATAGTATGGGTCTTTTTTCATTGCCTCTATCTTTTCCTGCAAATGTTTGTTTTCTTCCTGTAGATTGATTATCTCCTGCTCGTAATATTTCAGCTGCCGGGAGTATGTAATATAAGACCTAATTCTTGGGATACTTATCAATATAAAACAGACACACAGCCCTGCAATTAGCAACCTCTTTTTCCTTCTTCTCTTCTTTAACATATATATCTATTATATCTATCCAACCTTGTTAGTTGCTGCCTTAACAGGATTTGGAGATTACAGATTTTAAGATTCTTTTATTCTGAATCTTTTAATCTTTCAATCTTGTAATCTGCTAATTATTCTTGCTTTTTTACAATATACGTTCCATAATACTCAGAGGTCTCACCTAAAATATCCTCTATTCTCAACAGTTGATTATATTTACAAAGCCGCTCAGACCTGCTTAAAGAACCACTCTTAATCTGCCCTGCATTTACTCCAACAGAAAGGTCAGCAATAAATGAGTCCTCTGTCTCACCACTTCTATGGGATATTACCGTGCGATAGTTATTTCTCTGTGCCATCTCAATAGCCTCAAACGTTTCACTAAGTGTTCCTATCTGATTTACCTTTATAAGAATAGCATTGGCAATACCCTGTTCTATTCCTTTTTTGAATATTTTAGGATTTGTTACAAATACATCGTCTCCAACTAATTGGATTTTGTCACCTATTTTGTCCGTCATTTCTTTCCAGCCATCCCAGTCATTTTCAGCCAGTCCATCTTCTATAGAAAAAATAGGATATTTTTTTATGATTTTCTCATAATAATCTATCAACTCATCGGATGATACCTTTTTACCCTCAAAGTTATATGTCCCATTGTCCCATAAAGAAGAAGCGGCTATATCAAGTGCGATAGATATATCTTTCCCTGGGATATATCCTGAATCTTCTATTGCTTTGATGATTAGTTCCATTGCTTCTTCGTTTTTCTTCAGGTTTGGTGCAAATCCACCTTCATCACCCACAGAGGTACTGTATCCTTTCCCTTTGAGTGTCTTTTTCAAAACCTGAAATGTCTCAGCTACCATTCTGTAACCATCACTGAAACTTTTTGCTCCTATAGGTGCAAGCATAAACTCCTGTATATCAAGATTATTATCCGCATGAAGTCCCCCATTGATTACATTACAGAGCGGGACAGGC
>JAQVEU010000134.1 GCA_028697565.1 Candidatus Ratteibacteria bacterium | reverse complement strand
TGGACTTGCCGAATTTTCTCCACATGCCTTTTCAGACCCGAAGAATATCAATGAGTATCCTATATATATGAAGCATAGCGGAGAAGAATTTTCTGATGAAGAGTTAAAAAATAACTTTGAGAAGGTCGACAGAAGATTTGCTGAGTGGGACATAACTCCCTCTCTCACAGTCAATGCACACTTTGGAGAGATTGGACTTAACGCACTCCCATTTCTTAAAGCAAGGGGACAGAGATACCTTATGAATCCCATCAGGATAGGGAAGCTGTGGAATGACCCTTCTTCCTACCAGTGGGATGTTGCCCCTTATGGAATACCCTCCTTTAGTATGGGACCCATCCCGGAGGACAGGGACTTCTTTAATATTGTATCGCACCCGGGCAAGATGGACTCATCCTCTCCTGACTTTGATTTCTTATGTGGTTGTACAACCTTCTGGAACGAAAGTCATAATACAGATATAAAAAAGGCAATAGAAAGAGGTATATTCCATATTCTTAGAGGACTGGAAAACGGATTTTTTGGCTGTCTTATGACACATGAACAGAGGATAGCATATCTTCAACCGGAAGAGTGGACAGAGATTATCAGGAATATCTCCACAGGGATAAGGAAGGTTCCACACATCCTGAAAAGTTATGACTATATCAGTAGATATGCTGAAAGTAGGGCGCTTTACAGAATAGAAAGTGCCGAGTATAAAAATGGGATTTCTATTCACCTTAAAGGGAAAAATATAATGCCGCAGTATCTATATCTTTTTACAGATGAAGGTGATAAAGTAGTTGAGAGATTTCTTGAGGTGCCTACGTTTGAAAACTCTGTGGTTCTTCAGTTCTCAGTTTAAGGGAAAATTTGGATTTTAATCAGTAAGAGAGTAAAATAATTAGTATGGAAAGAATAGCAAAAGTAAAAAGAAAAACTAAAGAGACAGACATATCCCTTGATATAGATATTGATGGAAGTGGTAAGGGTGATATATCAACAGGTATTGGCTTCCTTGACCATATGCTTACACTTCTCGCAAAGTTTTCTGGTATTGATATAACAATAAGGGCAAAAGGAGATGTGGATGTAGACACACACCACACGATTGAAGACACAGGGATATGTCTGGGAGATGCCATAAAGAAGGCATTAGGAGACAGAAAGGGAATTAAAAGGTTTGGGTTTGCATCTGTCCCTATGGATGAGGTGCTTGTCAATACATCACTTGACATCTCTGGAAGGCCACTACTTGTCTTTAATGTCCCTTATATCAAAGGAAGGGAAGGAAGTTTTGAGGCAGAGGATACAAAGGAATTCCTTAAAGGATTTACCACACACAGCAGTATAACACTGCATATCAACCTTGCTTATGGGGACAACCTCCATCACATAAATGAGGCGATATTTAAGTCACTTGGACTTGCCCTGAAAGGTGCTATAAAAACAGAGGGAACGGACATCCCTTCCACAAAGGGATGCCTTGACCGATGAAAAAGATTCTTAAAAAATTTCTTGCATATCTTGAGTATCAAAAAAACTATTCTTACCATACACTGAGGGCATACGAAACAGATATAACACAGTTTATTTCTTTTTTGAAAAACAGGAGGATACGGTCTTTCAGAGAGGTTAAATACAGGGACTTTCTTGACTTTATCTCACATCTAAAGGAGAAAGGAATATATACAGAAAAGAGTATTTCCAGAAAGGTGGCAAGTATAAAGGCATTTTTCAAATTCCTTGCCAGCAGAAGATTCATAAGCAATAACCCTGCACTGCTTCTCTATACCCCGAAGGTTCCTGAAAAACTCCCGTCCTTTCTTTCAGAAGAAGAGGTAGTAAAAATCATTGAGACACCGAAAGGTAGGTCGTGGCAGGTCTTGAGGGACAGGGCAATACTTGAACTTTTATATTCCACTGGCATACGGGTAGGAGAACTTATCTCCCTTACAATGAAAGATATAAATCTATTGGAGGAAACTGTGAAGGTAAAAGGCAAAGGCAAAAAGGAACGGATTGTCCCTGTAGGTGGCCCTGCAATGAAGGCACTGACAGAATACATTGAAGCAAAACCACAGGGCAAGACAGAAAAGATATTCCTCAACAGATATAGCAAGGCACTTACAGAAAGGAGTGTGGAACGACTTGTGGACAAGTATACCAAAAGGGCAGGTGTGGTGAAAAAGGTCACCCCGCATACATTCAGACACTCGTTTGCCACACATATGCTTGAACGTGGTGCTGACTTACGAACTGTACAGGAACTTTTAGGACATGAAAGAATAACTACAACACAGATATATACACACCTGACACTTGAAAAACTACGGGAGTTTTACAACAAGGCACACCCCCGTGCATAGGGTATCCATTCCATATAGATATTTGATATAGATTTTGTAAGAATATATAATTAATCTATGAATATTATAGTACTTGGTGCCCATCCAGATGATGCAGAAACAGGCGCAGGTGGATTTTGTATTAAGGCCACACAATATGGACATAGTGTTACTATCATACATATGTCAAGTGGAAGGAAAGGTAGAAAGATAGAAGGTATTCCAGAATCAAAAGTGCGCAAAGAAGAAGGGGAAAAAGCAGGAAAAATTCTTGGAGTAAAGGTTGAATTTCTTAACTATCCTATGTCTGAAATTCCTGCCACACCAGAAAGTTCCAGAAGAATAATGAGCATTTTAAAAAGGCATCATCCAGACATTGTTCTCACGCACTGGCCTGTTGATTCTCATCCTGACCATCAGGTGGCTGGCATACTTCCTCTCCGGCCTTTTATATGGTCACAGAAATTCTGTCTTGGTTTTTATGAGGTCTATTCAGGAATCCAAACCCTCTCTTTTCTCCCAAATCGTTATATAGATATCTCTAATGTAGTGGAGATAAAAAGAAAAGGTATACTCGCACATAAAAGTCAAAATCCAGAAGCACAGGTGTTGATGCATGAAAAAATGAGTTCTTTCAGGGGCATTGAAGCAGGGTGTAAACATGCTGAGGCATTTTATATACTGGGTGGGGAAATGAATACCCCTTTTGATACCTTGTTTAAAGATATCAGAAAATTCCAGCAGTCAGGAGGACTGGACCGGCTAAACATGGGGTTATGGTAGGTCAAAACAATCAAGCCATCCTGATATAAAAGCCGCCTGGAGTTCTGCCGTTTTTTCATCTGGATGAACATTATCAATAAAAACATCTTCCCCGAGATTCAAGGTAAAGGTATACAGGTCTATAACAGGAACCTTAAGTTTTCTCATCACCCTATCTGCAATGTTGTTGTATAAAACCACATCTGAATTATAACGGACAGTTTTCAGTTCATCATGTATTCCTGTTTTCTCTTTGACTGGCGTCGTCCGAACCCAAATAAGGTATGCACCCATTTCTCTAACGACAGAGTTTATCTCCCTGAGATTCTTTTCATACTCTTTTGGGGGAACCTGATATGTTTTAGAAATAGCATTCCTTTTTATGTCATGGATACCGCAGTTTAAGAGAATATAGTCAGGATGATATATATTTTTTTCTTTAACCGCCCACAGATATTTCAAAACCATGGAACTATCTCCGCCGTTTACTCCATCAGTCCCGTCATTAATGTCAGAAAA
>JAQVEU010000133.1 GCA_028697565.1 Candidatus Ratteibacteria bacterium | reverse complement strand
TTTGGTACGGTTTCATCACAAACCACATAAACGGACTGGAAAGAACTCCTATGAGCAAGAGCGCTATGAGTTGTCCTTTTGTTGCACCTGCCTGATATATTATTGCAAAGAATATTACCATAAAAATAAATGCAGTCCCTAAGTTTGGCTGTTTCAATACAAGCAAAAACGGCAGTCCAACAATAAAAAGGGAAACAAGAAGGACAGGAAATCTTTTTATATCCTTTTCCGTAAGGTATGCAGCAAGTGTTATCACTGTTATCAGTTTAGCAAACTCTGATGGTTGAAAATTAAAAACACCTAACCTTATCCACCTTGACGCCCCTGCACTCCCAAAAAATAGAACAGCAACCAATAAAAGAACTATTAAAAAGTAAAGGCCTGGGGCAACACGTTGAAAATCTCTGTAGTCAATCCTTTTTATAAATACACATACTATCACTGAAATAATAAGCCAGAGGCATTGTTTAAGGAAGATGTTTTCTTTCACAAGTAGCCCCCTGGATGCACTGAAAAGCACAAGAACTCCTATAAATAGTAAAAGAGATGTCCAGAACATCAGTCCTTTTTCAACAAAGTGCTGTTTAAAATGTTTCAGCATCTTCCATCTCCTCTGTCTCTTCTGTTTCAACAGGTGTATTATCTATCAGTTCTGGAATAAAGATTTTACCAAGTGCCTTTCCAGCAATCTCTGCTGCCTGTCCACTTGACCCATCGTCTAAAAAAACAACCATTGCTATTTTGGGACTATCAGCAGGTGCATAACAAACAAAAAAACCATGTGTTCCAAGCCCTATTTCTGTAGCAGCACGTTGAACAGTTCCTGTCTTCCCTGCAACCTCAATCCTGTCCAACCTTGCCCTGGAACCTGTACCGAACATAACCACATTCTTCAACCCGCGCTTGAGTATATCCATCGTTTCAGAACTCACATATACAAACCTTTTAAGTTCTGATGTAAACTCTTTTATCTTCTTACCATCAGGAGAATTAATCTCCTTTACCATATATGGCCTCCAGATATTTCCACCATTAGCCACGGTGGAGATAAGCGAAAGAAGTTGAAGAGGAGTTGTAAGGATAGGTCCCTGTCCTATTGAAAGATTTAATGGGTCTATCTCTCTACTGCCAGGGAGATATCCTGCCTTTTCTCCAGGGAGGTCTATACCTGTTGGACTTCCAAACCCGAAGTTAGAAGCAACTTCAAGCATCTTTGATACCCCAACCTTCATTCCAATTGTTCCGAAGAATACATTACAGGAATACGG
This sequence comes from Candidatus Ratteibacteria bacterium, assembly GCA_028697565.1. Taxonomy (GTDB): domain Bacteria; phylum Ratteibacteria; class UBA8468; order B48-G9; family JAFGKM01; genus JAAYXZ01. The sequence continues at coordinate 2,465 of JAQVEU010000133.1, read as the reverse complement.
AAGGGCAAGATTTATATCTACCCAGCCATGTCCTTCTTCCTTCCAGCAGTGGAATACCCTATCTCCAACTTCTATCGCTCCTGTGCATTCCACGCGGTCATACTCTTCTATCTCCCCTGATTCAAGTGCTGTAATCTCCGTGATAATTTTGAAGACAGAACCAGGAGAATACATACCCTTGATTACCCTATTAAGAAAAGGATTCCCTTCTCTGTTCAGAAATACTGTGATGTTATCAGAATCAAATCCAGGCCTGCTCACCATAGCAAGAACCTGTCCATTCCTTGGGTCCATCACTGCCACACAGCCCCTTCTGTCTCCAAGTGCATCAGAAACAATCTCCTGGATGGTCTGATCAATCGTAAGAACAATATTATTACCAGGCAAAGGATCCTTCTTACCCATAACCTTCCTTTGATGTCCTAGGGCATCAACCTCCACCTGTATACCACCGGGGATTCCTCTAAGGTAGTCATCGTACATTTTTTCTATACCTTCCTGACCTATAAAATCACCCTGTTTATATCCCTTTTCTTTCAATAAAACCAGTTGTTTCTCAGATATCTCCCCTGTATAACCGAGTATATGACAGGTGTCTCTTCCCAATATATACTCCCTCACCAGCCCTTCCTGTACAAAAATACCAGGCAGAACAGACATATGTTCTTCTATAAGAGAGACCTCTTCCTTTGTAAGTCGCCGTTTAATATACACCCTGTCAAACGGATTGGCATACCTTCTTTTAAACTTCTTTAATAGTTCTGCCTTATCCATAGATATAATACCCGAAAGTATCTCTGCCTCTCTTTCAGGACTTTCCAGGTCATAAGGTACAAATACAAGATGCAGGGCAGGGGTATCCTTTGCAAGTGGCCGCATATTTCTGTCATATATAACACCTCTCGGAATGCCTGTCTCAATGGTTCTGATACAATTTCTATAAGAAAGACCTCTGTAATATGGAAATCTTATTATTTGAAGGTAAAAACACCTCAGGATAATAATAGCAAGTGCAACTTTCGTTATATTAATAAATACTGTCTTCTCATCTTCCATTTTGACCTTAACCTTCTCATACCGGTATCAATAAAAAAACCAGCAACAGAATTATAAAAAGCGAAGAGTAAAGAATATCTTATAATAGTCCTTGTATTCCATAAAAATCCTTCAGGATATTTAAAAAGAGTCATTAGAAAATACATAATACTAAATATAAAAATACCCGCAATCCTTCCTGTGCTATCCTGTACTTTCAAAAAACAGTTTATATATACAATAATAAGAAAAATTATACTGGTTATACCATAAATACCCTTTGAGCTCACATCATAGATAATACCGGTAAGGAAAGCCATAAAAAGAGATATTTCTATATTTTCTTCCCATACAAGGATGAGCAACCATATAAGAAAAAAAGAAGGAACCACAGCGGACTTTAAATAATTTAATGCAACTATTTGCAATCCCGTTATCACTAAAAATTGTTCACCTAACAGTATAAATTTCCTATTCACCTATAACAACCTCTTCGATATCTGAAATACAACTGAATGGTTTTACATATATCTTCAAAAATAACGTATCAGAACTTCTTTCTATCTTTGTTATTTCTCCGACTTTAATACCTTTAGGATAAAAATCACTGTATCCTGAGGTAAGCACATTATCTCCTATTTGCACATAACTATCATAGGGTATGTATCTTACAAAAAGGAAGGGAATATTCCCCCCCTCAAGTATTCCAATATCTCTGGTACTACCTATAACCACGCTTATCTTTGATTTTTTGTTAAAGATAGTCATAACTGAAGCAGAATCTCTATCTACACTTACCACCCTGCCGATAAGAAACATATCTTTTGAAAGAACTGTCATATTTTCTTTTATGCCATCTTCTCTGCCCTTATTAATAACTATCTCAACAGGAAAAACATATGGCTTTATTGACACAACCTGTCCGATAACTGTCTTTTTTAGAGATGATATGTCTTTTTTTATATCAAGGATTTCTTTTAACCTTATATTTTCTGCAATCAACTCCTCATAGTTTATTATTTGGCTTTCTTCTTTGCGGATGTTTTCAATACCATCAACCTTCCTCACATAGTGATGTCTCACAATCACCACTGAAATGGCAATACATACTATAAATATAACTTCTCTTCTGAAACGCCATAGCATAATAGTTAACTCAAAAGTACTACATAGATTAGAAGATTGGTGGATTCTAAAATTCTTTACTTTATATTTCAATCTTCTAATCCCTTCAATCTTGTAATCTGCTAATTTTTTCTCTCTACTTGTGCCTTCTTTATTCCTGAGGGAATTCTCTGAGATATCTGGTTTCCTCAAGCATCTTACCTGTTCCTTTTACAACAGCACTTAACGGGTCATCTGCTATAAAAACAGGTAGCTTCGTCTCCTGGGATATAAGTCTATTGATACCTCTTAAGAGGGCACCACCA
>JAQVEU010000132.1 GCA_028697565.1 Candidatus Ratteibacteria bacterium | reverse complement strand
AAAGGGGGATGAATTATATGACCCTAATATCGTAAAAATTGTCTTTGACAATAAAAATGGATATACCCTTTACTCTTCCCGTTCACTTATACCATATCCTTCACTATACTTTTCAGGTAATACCCCTGAACTTCTTAAAAAGGTATGTTTTTACAAGCACATAGGGGTCTATCTTTTCAGGAAGGCATTTCTTGAAAAATTCCACAGGTTGCCTGTAACTCCACTGGAAAAAATTGAGAAACTTGAGCAGTTAAGGGTTATTGAGAGCGGATATAAACTGAAGGTGGTGGTCATACAGAGGGACTCTCCTTCAGTAGATACATTGGAGGATATAAAGAAACTCCGGGCAATGTCAGGATAAGGGGGCATTGCAACTCTTCAGAAGGAGAGGAAGTTTTTGAGGATATCCATACCGTTTTCTGTAAGGACTGCCTCAGGGTGGAACTGGACACCAAAGAGAGAATATTCTTTATGTCGTATCCCCATTATCTCTCCTTCCTTTGTCCATGCATCAACTAATATTTCTGGTGGCAGTGACCCCTGTTTGATAATAAGGGAGTGATACCTTGTGCCTGTGAAAGGTGATGATATTCCCTGATAGAGCCCTGTCTTACTGTGATATATAGGGGATGTCTTGCCATGCATAAGGCGGCCTGCCTTCACAATCTTTCCTCCATAGACATAGCCGATACATTGGTGTCCCAGACAGACACCAAGTATGGGAACAATCCCTGCAAATTTTCTTATTACTTCACAGGAGAGTCCTGCCTCTTCAGGTCTGCCTGGCCCGGGTGAAATAACTATATGGGAAGGCCGCAACTCCTTTATCTTTTCAATGGTAGTGGCATCGTTCCTGAAGACAATGACCTTTTGTTTCAACTCACCAAGATACTGGACAATGTTATAAACAAAAGAGTCATAGTTGTCTATCACCAGGACCATTATAGCCCCCTTGTACGAAGGTATGCCTCCATCAGCCCTTTTGCCTTGTTCTCTGTCTCTGTATATTCCCTTGCTGGAATAGAGTCAGCAACAATACCGGCACCTGCCTGTATGTAAAGTATATCTCCTTTGGCAAAAAATGTCCTGATGGTGATACAGAAGTCCATATTCCCCTGTAAACTAAAGTATCCCACTGCCCCTGCATAGGGTCCTCTTTTCTCCGGCTCAATCTCCTCTATAATCTCCATCGCCCTTATCTTGGGTGCACCTGAAACAGTTCCAGCAGGAAAGGATGCCTTGATAAGGTCTATTGCACCCTTTTTGGCCCTTAGTGTCCCTTCTATATTTGAGACGATATGCATCACATGAGAATATTTTTCTATAGTCATAAGTTCCGTAACCTTTACACTACCAGGAATACATACACGTCCGAGGTCATTTCTTCCAAGGTCAACGAGCATTATATGCTCAGCCAGTTCCTTCTCATCTGTAAGCAGTTCCTTCTCTAATTTCTTTTCTTCCTTTTCATTCTTTCCTCTGGGACGTGTTCCTGCAATGGGTCTTATGGTTGCCTTTTTCCCGTCAAGTTTCACAAGAATCTCAGGGGAAGACCCTACCAGTGTAAATTCACCTGCATCAAGGTAAAACATATAGGGTGATGGATTGATGACCCTTAATGTCCTGTATATGTTGAAGGGAGAAACATCTGCCTTTTTCTGCCACCTCTGTGAGATAACCGTCTGTATGATATCTCCTTCTCTTATATATCTCTTTGTTTTTGTCACTGCATCCATAAACCTTTTCTTGCTGAAGTTGCTTGTGAACCTTCCCCTTGCTTCCGAACTCTGCTGTAACAAAAAATATGGTTGTTTTTCTATACTCTTTTTCATCTCCTCAAGTACCCTACAGGCACTATCATATGCCTGCCTCAGTGGACGCTCCTTTGAGTTTACATTAGCAACCAGGAGTATCTTTCTTTTGAAGTGGTCAAATATGACCATACGGGAGGCGAGTATAAAGAAAAAGTCAGGGGTGGAGAGTTTATCAGGGGATATATCAGGGAGTTTTTCTATCTGCCTCACGAAGTCATAGGAAAAATAGCCAATAAGTCCTCCTGTAAAGCCGGGTAGTTCAGGATATGAAGGTGCTGCATTTTGTTTAAGTATATGCTCTATAAAGTCGGAAGGGCTCTCTGTGGTAAAGTTCTGTCTATCTCCTGACTGGTTGTTGTATATCTCTACCTCTTTCCTCTCTCCCCTTATGACAATATCAGGGTCTGTCCCTAAAAAGGAGTATCTCCCAACCTTTTCTTCCTGCTCGGCACTTTCAAGCAGAAAGTTGTATCTACCCTTTTTAAGTTTCAGAAATACAGAGACAGGGGTCTCCATATCTCCTATAAGTTCCGCATATACAGGAACTCTTGGGTATTTTTCAGCCAGTCCCTTAAATGTCTTGTAGTCAGGATATATCTTCATTGATAGGCATTCGTTTTCAAGGACCTGATTCTCTGGGAGAGCCAGGTCATTCTGTCTTTACAGGGCATTATTCCTCAATAATTATTGCCTCTACAGGACAACTCTCTGCTGCCTCTTTTACCTTTTCAACAAGGTCTTCCCCAATATTCTGTGTCTTTACGATGGAAACTGCCTCCGGCATTTCAAAAACCTCAGGGCAGATATCCACACACAGTCCACAGCCAGTGCAGAGATTATCATCAATCTTTACCTTCATCATATCCTCCTCGTAAAATACAAATAAAATTGGTTTTCGCAAAATTTTAATACCTATACCTTTTTTTGTCAACCTAAATCTTCCACTCTCTACTCTATTAGAGTTAAGGGGTTTTTTATGATAAAATAAAATATTTATAAAGTAAAGGGGAAAAAGATGGACTATTCAAAAACAGTGTATCTACCACAGACATCATTCCCTATGAAGGGAAACCTGAGCGAAAGAGAGCCGCAGTTTCTTAGTCAATGGGAAGAAAGTAATATCTATAGAAAGATACAGGAAAAGAATAAAGGGAAGGCATTATATATCCTGCATGATGGGCCACCCTATGCCAATGGACATATACACCTTGGCACTGCACTCAACAAGATATTAAAGGATGTAGTTGTGAAATATCACTCACTTAGAGGGTTTTACTCACCTTACAGGCCAGGATGGGACTGCCATGGTATGCCCATAGAACACCAGGTGTTTTTAGAGATGAAGAAACACAAGGGTGAGGTGGATGTGTTTGACTTCAGGAAAAGGGCGGCTGCCTATGCGAAAAGGTTTGTTAATGTACAGAAAGAAGAATTCATACGGCTTGGTGTATTAGGTGACTGGGACAACCCCTATCTTACACTTTCTCCTGACTATGAGGCAACTATTGTAAGGGCATTTGGAGACCTGGCACTTGGTGGATATATCTATCAGGGGTATAAGCCCATATACTGGTGTATCTCCTGTGAGACAGCACTGGCAGAGGCAGAGATAGAGTACAATGATAAAAAATCACCCGCTGTATATGTAAAGTTCCCTGTTGTTGGTGAAGAAAAGACATATATTATGATATGGACAACAACCCCATGGACACTTCCTTCCAATACCGGTATTGCTGTCCACCCTGACTTTGACTATCTTTTAGTGGATGTTGGTGGTGAAAGATACATCCTCGCAGAAGGCCGCCTCGGGGATGTGATGACAAAAAAGGGAATAGTACCTGTGGTTATAAAGAAGTTCAAAGGTACAGAGTTAGAAGACACTAAATACTCCAATCCCCTTGTGGAAAGGGTCTCTCGTATTATACT
>JAQVEU010000131.1 GCA_028697565.1 Candidatus Ratteibacteria bacterium | reverse complement strand
TCCTACAAAGAATGAAAGATAAGTCATTTTCCCAAGTGCTACAACCAAAACAAAAAAGATAAGGTTGAATGTTGTTCGTTTTTCCGATAGTTTTAAGAAAGTGTTGTTAATTCTATTTTCCCCCATACAAAGAGTTCTTTTCCTTTTATTATAAGCAACCCTTCAATAAATGGAAACCTTTTCAGTTCCACCTCTATTTTATCCTTTTCAATAGATTCTCCGGTAATAAGATTACCAAAATATGTAGCAGCGCCGTCCGAAAGAGATGCAGAACCTGACACAACAGTAACAGCATCTGCCTTGCCATAACTAAAAGAGTATCCTACTGTACCGCTTGAAGTTGCAACACCAAATGGGTATGGACTGCCTGGAAATACTATACCAATATTAAATGATAATGGAGACATACCTGCATAAATACCCACAGTAAATTTTCTATCCATCTTTACAAAGATATCTCCACCATTTTCTATAAAAATCTGGCCTGTGCAGGATAACATTTTCTTCCCTATAATCTCTGCAATTGCACCTGCCACGGAAGCCATAGGACCTGTGTTGGTTATCATTGCCGACGCGCACATAAGTTTTATAATTTCCTCGTTGCTCTCACATACAACAGGAGAAAAAGATGTATAAAAATCAGGATGGTATTGAATATATTCCTTTATAATCTGCCGTTGCCGGATAACCTCTCTTTCAATCTCATCTTTTATGTCTTTCTCCGCAAGCACAAGAAGGTCAGTCTCTTCCACAACTACCTGAAATTTTTTAAGTCCTGCACTTTGTGAAAACTTCCTGTAAAATCTTTCCCGTTCTTTCATAATAGATTTTATTATAACATATTATAATGTTGCATATAACCACTTAATACTGTAAACTATAACCAGGTACCCCTCACCCTAAATCCTATTCCCGCAAAGACGGGGCGAGGGAAAGAGTGAAGGGGAGTTTTGGATTTTGAGTTTCATATAGAGGGAGGACAAAAATGAAATATATGTGGGAAGGAAGGTTTAAAGAAAAAATACGACAGGATGTTATAGATTTCACTTCTTCTATTGATGTGGATAAGAAACTTGCCCTGTATGATATTGTAGGAAGTATAGGGCACACAAAAATGCTTGTGCAATGCAAAATTATTAGCAGGAAAGATGGCCAAAAGATACTTAAAGGACTGGAAAATATCAAAACAGAAATAGAAAAAGGGAGGTTTAAACTCAAGGCATCAGATGAAGATATACATACAGCAATAGAAAGAAGATTGACAGAACTTACAGGCAGGGTAGGGGAACAACTCCACACTGCACGGTCAAGAAATGACCAGATAGTTCTTGATGAACGGTTATATATAAAGGATGTACTTAAAGAATGCTTGTATCTTATATCAAACCTACAAAAAAAGATGCTGAAAAGAGCAGAAGAAAATTTCAATGTTATAATGCCTGCCTATACACATCTCCAGCAAAGTCAGCCAGTCCTGCTTTCTCATTACCTTCTTTCTTATATAGAGATGCTTGAAAGGGATAAAAACCGTATGGAAGAGGCATTAAAACGGGTTGATGTACTTCCCGCAGGAGTATGTGCCTGCTGTGGAACATCATTGCCTATTGACAGAAAATACCTTGCAAAGACACTTGGTTTTTCAGATGTTTCAAAAAACAGTTTAGATACAGTTGCCAGCAGGGATTTCTTACTTGAATCTGCATTTGTATGTGTTCTTCTTATGTTAAATCTCTCACGGTTTTCAGAGGATATTATTTTGTGGAGTACTTCTGAATTTAATTTTGTGGAACTACCTGAAAATTTCTGCACGGGTTCAAGCATAATGCCACAGAAAAAAAATCCTGATATACTTGAACTCATAAGAGGAAAATCTGCATCATCAATTGGGATGATTACAGGGCTGATGTCTATTATGAAAGGACTGCCTCTTTCATATAACAGAGATATGCAGGAGGATAAACACCTTGCATTTGTTATATTTGAAGATACACTCTCTTCTCTAAATATACTTACAAATTTAGCAGGTGATATTGTCTTTAAAAAGGATATAATGATACAGAAATTATCACAGTTTACACTTGCAACCGATATAGCCGAGTATCTTGTAAAAAAGGGTGTGCCATTTCGGGAGTCGCACAGAATATGTGGTGCTATTGTTCAGTATTGCCTAAGAAACAATAAGAATTTTACTGACCTTTCACTAAATGACTGGAAGACCTTTTCACCCAAAATTTCTAAAGATATAAAGAATATTCTATCATTTGAAAACTCTGTAAAAGGAAAGAAGTCATACGGCGGGACATCACCGGAATTAGTAAAACAGGAGATCGACAGATGGAAAAGAATATTGAGGTGATATTCAACAACTTCTTTAGATACAAAAACAATAGATTCTATGCAGAAGGTATATCAGTAGAAGATATTGCTGATAGGTACGGAACCCCCTGTTATGTGTATAGTTATAACTCATTACTTTCACAAATAAAAAAGTTTAAAGAAGCATTTCAGGGTTTTAATAACCTTATCTGCTATTCAGTCAAAGCAAACTCAAATCTTACGATACTTACTATAATTAATCAGCAGGGCATTGGGGTAGATATTGTATCAGAGGGAGAGATGCGAAAAGCATTCCTTGCACAGTTTCCTGCTGATAAAATTGTCTTTGCAGGGGTAGGAAAAAAAGACGAAGAGATAGAGATGGGCATAAAAAAAAGAATTTATTGTTTTAATGTTGAAAATGAAGAAGAGATTGATGTGCTGAAAAAATATGCAAATAAATATAAGAAAAAGGTACTATGTAATCTACGACTCAATCTTGATATGGATGTTGATACCCACCACTATATAAAGACATCAAAGAAAGAGACAAAATTTGGCATTGATATGCATACTGCTGCAAAAATTTTAAAAAAGAATAGAAACAACAGGTATATTGAAATCAAAGGATTCCACCTACATCTTGGCTCCCAATTAAAAGATGTAGTTCCTTATATAAAAGCACTTGATATAGTCAAAAAATTCTGTAATGACATTGCCTTCACACCCGAGATAATAGATATAGGTGGTGGCTTTGGTATTCCATATTCTTCTATGGATAATGTAAAAGATATAAAGGAGTTTGGCCCAGCAATAAATAATAAAATAAAGGAGATAGGGACAAAACTTCTTATTCTTGAGCCAGGCAGATATCTTGTAGGAAACACAGCAGTCCTGTTATGCAGGGTCTTATATGTAAAAAAGAGGTATAACAAAAATTTTGTCATAACAGATGCAGGTATGAACGACTTTATCAGACCTGCCCTGTACGGTAGTTATCACAGTGTGCTACCTGCAAAAAAAAGCAGTGGTAGATGTATAAAAGCAGATATTGTTGGACCTATATGTGAAACAGGTGACTATCTGGCAAAGGATGTTGAGGTTCCTGCTGGTATTAAAAAAGGAGATATCATTATTATAGGAAGTGCCGGTGCGTATTGTTTCAGTATGTCATCAAACTATAATAGTAGACCAAGACCCTGTGAGATAATGGTAGATAATAATAGAACCGTTACTATTAGAAAACGGGAAGAATACAGGGACCTATGGAAGAGTGAAGTTTGAAAAGTTTTTACTTTCATGCGTCTTTCCATTACCATCTACTATAAAAACCGCCAGATTCTGAAGTTTATTTGCAAGACATAAACTTTTTTCAGCCCCTAAAACAAAAAACGCTGTTGCAAATCCATCTGCTGTTGTTGTGTCA
>JAQVEU010000130.1 GCA_028697565.1 Candidatus Ratteibacteria bacterium | reverse complement strand
ACACTTCCATCCAGGATACTCAAGGCATATGGAATTACATTGAAAAATACCCGCGAGGCATTTGAGGATGTTATTCTGAACATAAACAGTGGACAGAAGTGGACTGGATATGGTAAGGCATCCCCTACATCTTATCAGAAAACAAGGGTGGGTGCATTACAGACATTTGGCAGGGACCTTACAAAACTTGCTGCGGAAGGGAAGTTAGACCCGGTGATAGGACGAGAGAATGAGATAGAGCGTGTAATGCAGATTTTGTGTAGAAGAAAAAAGAATAACCCTGTGCTGATTGGAGAACCAGGCGTAGGCAAGACAGCAATTGTTGAAGGACTTGCAAGAAAAATTACTACAGGACAGGCACCAGAGATTCTTAAAGGCAGGAAGATAATAATGATAGACCTGCCTGCTATGGTTGCCGGGACAAAGTACAGAGGTGAATTTGAACAGAGGATGAAGATATTACTTGACGAGATAAAAAACTCCGGTAATGTAATTATCTTTATAGATGAGATACACACACTTGTTGGTGCAGGGGGTGCAGAAGGGGCTATAGATGCCTCCAATATACTTAAGCCATCACTTGCCCGGGGAGAGATACAGTGCATAGGTGCAACAACCCTTGATGAATACAGAAGATATATTGAAAAGGATGGTGCCCTTGAACGAAGGTTCCAGCCGGTGATGGTAAGTCCTCCCACAGTGGATGAGACGATAGAGATTCTGAAAGGGCTGAAGGAAAAGTATGAGCTCCATCACAATGTTAAAATTTCAGATGAGGCGATTAAGGGAGCAGCAATTTTGAGTGATAGATACATAACAGAGAGATTTCTACCTGATAAAGCAATTGACCTGATAGATGAAGCAGCAAGCCGTCACAGATTAAAACTTTATAATCCACCTGAAGAGATAGGAAAAATAACAGAAGTAGTTCAAAAAGTTACAGAAGAGAAAGAAGAGGTTATAAAAAAGCAGGACTATGAAAAGGCTGCCTCTTTAAGAGACAGAGAAAGAGAACTTAAGAGCCGTCTGGATTATTTAAAAGATAACTGGGAAAAACTTATACCAGAAGATAAAAAAACGATAACAGAGTCAGAGATTGCAGAGGTTGTTTCACAGTGGACAGGCATTCCTGTGACACAGATATGTAAGGAGGAAAAAGATCGGCTTCTTGAAATGGAACAGGAGATTCACAAGATGGTTGTTGGTCAGGATGAGGCAATCTCGGCAATCAGCAGGGCGATAAGAAGGTCAAGGGCTGGAATGAAGGAGAGGAGGCGACCCATAGGAAGTTTTCTGTTCCTTGGTCCTACAGGTGTTGGAAAGACATTGCTTGCAAAGGCGCTGGCAAAGTTTCTCTTTGGGGATGAGCAGGCACTTATTCAGATAGATATGTCCGAATATATGGAAAAGTTTTCTGTCAGCCGTTTGATAGGTGCACCTCCTGGATATGTGGGATATGAAGAAGGGGGGCAACTAACAGAGAGAGTGAGGAGAAGGCCTTACAGTATTATACTGCTTGATGAGATAGAAAAGGCACACCCTGATGTATTCAATATATTGCTACAGGTATTGGAAGAAGGTAGGTTGACAGATGGTCTGGGCAGAAGTGTGAATTTTCAGAATACAGTGCTTATTATGACATCTAATATAGGAACACAGATTTTCAAGAACAGGTCTGTCCTGGGATTCCAGCAGGAGGAAAAAGGTATCTATGAAAATCTCAATGAAAGGATAATGGAACAGGTAAGATATACATTCAAACCGGAATTTTTAAATCGTCTGGATGAGATAGTAATATTCCATCCTTTAACAAAAGAGCACCTCTTTAAAATTGTAGATATTGAACTTGATAGAGTGAAAGAACGGATGCAGGAGCACCACATCTTTATTACTGTTTCTAAGAGTGCTAAAAAATTTTTGATTGAAAAAGGGACAAGTCCTGAATTTGGGGCAAGACCACTGAAAAGGGTGATATCTAAATATCTTGAAGACCCTCTTTCCGAAGAAATATTAAAAGATATATATCCTGAAAACTCTACAATTATTGTTGAACATTATCACAAGAAAGACAAACTTACATTCAATCTTATAAAGAAAGGAGAACCCTTTGAGGAAAATAAAAGTTCTACTACTGTTCCTCTTGCTTAACTCATCTATCCTGTTTTCTCAAAATATCATTAACAGTATTGAGGTATTTGGAAATAAAAATGTAAGTAAAGATAAGATATTACTTCTTATGAAGATGAAGGTAGGTGCGCAATTTAATGAAGGCGTCCTGAGAGATGATATAAAGAAGATTGCTGAGTCAGGTTTTTTTTCAAGTGTCAGTTATAATATTGAAAGCACTGAGAAAGGCATTGATATAACAATTCGGGTGGTTGAAAACCCTGTGGTTAAGAGTTTACATATTAAAGGAAACAAGGTCTTTAAAACAAAGGATATTATAGAATTCCTCGGGATTAAAAAAGGGGATATCCTGAATGAAATGAAATTGGTTTCAGGGGTGGAAAAGATAAAGGATAAGTATAAAGAAAAACAGTTTTATTTTGTACAGGTTGATTATGATACATTAGAAAAAGAGGATGGTGTTATCTTGAATATACTTATCAATGAACAGGGCAGAATGCCCGTTACGAGAATTATTTTTGAGGGTAACCGTTCTGTTTCTGATAATAAACTAAGGGGTTTGATGAAAATAAAACAGAGAAAGATGCCCTTTATAAAAGGTAGTTATAAGCCCGATGTTTTTGAAAAAGATATAAAGACACTGGAGAATTTTTACAAAGAGAAGGGCTTTTTGGATGTAAAGATACAGGGAACTGCATCTGTTGATGAAAAATCAAAAGGAATTAAAATCAGTATATCTGTGGATGAAGGACAGAGATATTATGTGGGAGATATAAAATTTGAAGGAAATATAATGGTAGATGAGAAAAAACTAAAGGAACATCTATCACTGAAAAAGAAAGGGGATGTCTTTAACAGAAAACTTGCTGATGAGAATATCAGAACCCTTTCTGTGTTTTATATCAACAAGGGACATCTTAAGGTAAGGGTTAACGAGGTACCTGTAAAAGGAGAAAAGTCCGATGTTATAGATATTGTATATTTTACTGAGCCAGGGGAGGTTTATTCAGCAGGGGAGATTATTATAAGGGGGAACAACAAAACAAAGGATAAGGTAATTCGTAGAGAGGTAAAGGTATCACCCGGGGATATAATTACTTCTGATAAACTACAGAAGAGTTTCAATAATCTTTATGACCTGAACTACTTTGATAGGATAAATATATATCCTGAGTTTACAGGAGAGAAAACAGCAAATGTTGTAGTGGATGTTAAAGAAAAGGAAAAGACAGGGATGTTTCTTATTGGTGGGGGCTATAGCAGTGTTGAGGATATTGTTGGTATGATAAGTGTTTCCCAGTCAAATTTCAATATTACGGGTTCGCCAAGTTTTGTAGGAGGGGGGCAGAATATTTCTGTTATGGCGGAAATTGGGTCAGAAACAGATAGATATAAACTAAGTTTTACAGAGCCATATTTTCTTGATAGACCTGTATGGTTGGGAACTGATTTATACAGGACAGAGCGATACTTCTCCGACTATACAGATGAAAGAACTGGAGGTACATTAAGGATTGGCAGAAGATGGGAAAAATCTTCTTTAGGATTTACGGGTAAGATAGAGGAGATTTCTCTTTCTGATGTAGACATCCCCTCTCTTAGAAGGCAGGAAGGGGACTACAGAAAGAACA
>JAQVEU010000129.1 GCA_028697565.1 Candidatus Ratteibacteria bacterium | reverse complement strand
TTCTCTCTTCCCATTTTATGGGGAAGGGTCAAGGGTGAGGGGTTTTTCTCTACTCTCTACTCTGCTACTTCTTTTTACTCAGTGCCTTCTTTATGCTTGCTACATTTTACAATAGATATTGCTAAATTGAAAAAAAGGAAAAGATGTAATAAAATAAACCAATATAAACAATAAACTCAAAAATAAGAAAACACATAAGAACAAAATGGAAAAGTACAATTTTAGTGAAATAGAAGAAAAGTGGCAGGAAAAGTGGAAAGAGGAAGGAATATATAGAGCAAAATTTCTGCCGGATAAGAAAAAATTTTATGTCCTTGAGATGTTTCCCTATACGTCAGCACAGATTCATATGGGGCATGTGAGAAATTATACCATTGGTGATGTTGTTGCCCGTTTTTTTATGATGAATGGATTTAATGTTCTACATCCTATTGGTTATGATGCATTTGGTATGCCTGCTGAAAATGCTGCAATAAAACAAAAAATACATCCGAAGGACTGGACATATAGAAATATAGACACCATAAGAAGACAACTGAAAAAACTTGGTATATCCTATTGCTGGGAAAGAGAAGTGATAACCTGCGACCCTGACTATTACAGGTGGAATCAATATTTTTTCCTCCAGTTTTATAAAAAGGGACTTGTCTATAAAAAACTCTCACCTGCCAACTGGTGTCCTTCCTGTAGAACAGTGCTTGCAAATGAACAGGTAATAGATGGAGGATGCTGGAGGTGTGGCTCAACAGTTGAGCAGAAAGAGTTGCCCCAGTGGTTTATAAAAATTACTGAATATGCAGAAAAACTGCTGGACTTTTCAGGTATAAAAAACTGGCCCGAACGTGTTATCACAATGCAGAAAAACTGGATAGGAAAGAGTTATGGAACTGAGGTGTATTTTTCTATCCCTACCTTAAATAAGGACCTTGTAGTATTTACCACAAGACCTGATACTCTTTTTGGTGCGACATATGTTGTCATATCACCGCGACACCCTTTTGTTCAGGAGATACTAAAGATAAGCAAATATAAGGAAGATATAGAGGATTTTCTCCATAAGATGAAAAGTCAGGGACTTACAGTAGAAGATACTTCTAAGATGGAAAAAGAAGGTATATATACAGGGGTTGATGCAATAAATCCTGTGAATAATGAGAGGATACCTGTGTGGATAGGGAACTATGTCCTTATGGAGTATGGCACAGGTGCTATTATGGCAGTTCCTGCCCATGACCAGCGCGACTTTGAGTTTGCCCATAGATATAAACTCCCTGTAAGAGTAGTTATAAAAGCACCTGAATGGAAAGGGATACCTGAAAAACTTGATATGGCATATGAAGATGAAGGAATAATGGTTAATTCTGGCACTTTTGATGGTTTAAATAGCAGGGACTTTATAGGTGTAATTACACAATACCTTATAGAGCAGGACAAAGGCAGAAAGGCAGTAAATTATAGTTTAAGGGACTGGTGTATATCAAGACAGAGATACTGGGGAACACCTATACCGATTATATATTGTAAAAAATGTGGTACTGTGCCTGTTCCTGAAGAAAATTTACCGGTTCGTCTCCCTTATAATATCAATATTACTGGACAGGGCGAATCACCTCTTAAAAGTGTTCCTGAGTTTTTACATTGTAGATGCCCTCAATGTGGAGGAGACGCAGAGAGAGAGACAGATACGATGGATACCTTTGTGGATTCTTCATGGTATTTTCTAAGATATGCATCAGGGGATATAAAAGAAAAGCCATTTGATAGGAAGGAAGTAAACTACTGGATGCCTGTGGACCAGTATATAGGGGGAATAGAACACGCCATACTACATCTTTTATACAGCAGATTTTTTGTAAAGGTACTGAATGACATTGGGTATGTGGATTTCAAAGAACCATTTGAAAACTTACTATGTCAGGGTATGGTTATAAAGGATGGTGCAAAGATGTCAAAATCAAAGGGAAATGTTGTAGACCCCGAGGATATAATAAAGACATATGGAGTGGATACCCTGCGACTTTTTATCCTTTTTGCTGCTCCTCCTGAACTGGACCTTGAATGGTCAGAACAAGGCATTGAAGGTGCATGGCGGTTCATAAACAGGGTCTGGAACTTAAATAGTCATATCCTTTCATATACAGAAGGAACACAAGAGGGAGATATAGTTGCTGAGAGGACTATAAATAAGGCAATAAAGTCAGTTACAGAAGATATAACAAAGGACTTCCATTTCAATACAGCAATAGCAAGGATGATGGAATTTATCAATGTGCTGTATAAAATGGTAGAGAATAAAGAATGTTCAAAAGAGAAACTTATAGATGTATGGGAAAGATTTATAAAAATTATGGCTCCTTTTACTCCACATATCTGTGAGGAGTTATGGAAGTTGATAGGACATAGCAGTTCTGTATTTTCTGAAAGATGGCCTGAAGTGGATAGCAGATATCTTATAGATGAGTATATTTCTATAGCAGTTCAGATAAACGGTAAAGTCCGCGGGAGAATAAATATCCCTGTGGGTTGCCCAGAAAAAGAAGTTATGCAACTTGCGGAAAAAGAACCTTCTGTTTCACGGTGGCTAAAGGATAAAACAGTCATTAAATATATCTATATTCAGGATAAAATTCTCAATATCATAGTAAAATAAAAAAGGGGAAGATACAAAAATCTGTCTTCCCCTTTATCTTTTTTGTTACTTACTGCGCTGGTTTTTCTTCTTTTTTCTCCTCTTCCTTCTTCTCTTTTTTCTCTTCCATCTTGTCTTTGATATCACTTATGCCGGCGGCAATGGCTATTACACCACCAATAAGAAGTAGAAATGGAACTGCAGCCGCCAAAGCCTTCACAAAAAGGTGCCACCATACAGCCAGTCCCCAGACTCCAAGGATAACCGCTATAATTCCACCTATCAACGCTCCCATTTTACCTCCTTGTTATTTTTAATTCTTTTTACAATAACATATCATCTTCCTATCTGTCAAGTCCAACTACAGTTTCAATCCTTATTTTAATGGATATCTCATCTATACCCTGCTCGTTCAAATCGTTTGCGGGCAAGTAATTCGTAGTTTCAATCCTTATTTTAATGGATACCTCATCTATACTAAGCGAATATAAGAAGAAATATGATGTATATAGGAGTTTCAATCCTTATTTTAATGGATACCTCATCTATACGAATATCACTTCACAATTATATATCACTTCATAGAATGTTTCAATCCTTATTTTAATGGATACCTCATCTATACTAAGCGAATATAAGAAGAAATATGATGTATATAGGAGTTTCAATCCTTATTTTAATGGATACCTCATCTATACTTCAGGTATCAGGGGCTTCTTGGGGCGATATTTTGGTTTCAATCCTTATTTTAATGGATACCTCATCTATACTAGTTTCCTCTATTCATCTTTCACCCCCTTATATTGTTTCAATCCTTATTTTAATGGATACCTCATCTATACTTCGCTTGGGTCAACATCCCCGCTTGGGTGATTATGGTTTCAATCCTTATTTTAATGGATACCTCATCTATACCATTATGGGCGATTACAATATCTTGTCTCTATCGCGTTTCAATCCTTATTTTAATGGATACCTCATCTATACTCCATATTATCCTCCCCTGTATTTCACTTCAATGCCGGTTTCAATCCTTATTTTAATGGATAACTCATCTATACAATAAATAACTTTGAGAACATAACATTATCATTAGAGTTTCAATCCTTATTTTAATGAATACCTCATCTATACT
>JAQVEU010000128.1 GCA_028697565.1 Candidatus Ratteibacteria bacterium | reverse complement strand
CAGAAATATCAGGTAATTTTTCTTTTAGCCGGTTGTACTCTTTAATTGCGGACTCAATATCTTCATCCCCTTCTATCGCGGGTGTTACAACATATCCCTGCCTTCCCTGTGAACTCTGATAACTAATAAACTGGTAGACCCTGTCTTTCTCTTCAGCCGGGAATATATAAGAGACAACCTTTCTCTTACCCACAGGTATTTCCCCTATTACTGAAATATCAAGTGCACCATAAAAAGTAAGTGCAACACTTCTTGGTATAGGAGTGGCACTCATAACAATATAGTGAACACCTTCACCTTTTTCCTTCAGTTGCTCCCTCTGTTTTACTCCAAATTTATGCAGTTCATCTACTACTGCTATCTTCAGATTTTTGAATTCCAAGGACTCTGTTAAAATGGTATGAGTCCCTATTAAGACCTTGAGCTCACCGTTTCTCACTCCTTCCCTTATCCTCTTTTTCTCCGCCTCTGGCAACTGCCCAACCAGAAGAGCAACAGGTATGTTCTGCTCTAAAAAAAACCTCTGCCAGTTGATATAATGTTGTTCTGCAAGAATTTCTGTAGGAGCAAGAAGTGCTGACTGATATCCCATCCTTGAAAACAGCCATAAGGCAAATATAGCAACAACTGTTTTCCCGGAACCCACCTCGCCATGAACCATCCTGCTTATAATTTTACCCTCTTTTATATCCGTCAGGATATCTTTCATTGCCTGCAATTGGTGCTTTGTAAGTTTAAATGGGAGGCATAATTGAAAGATATCTATAATATTGTCCTCTATCTTAACAATAGTATTTAAATCCCTCTTTTGCTCTGTGTTTTTTTTCAGGAGCAAGCCAAGTTGAAGAATAAAGAACTCCCTGAAGATTAGATAGTTTCTTGCCTTTTCAAGATTTATATCAGACCGTGGGAAGTGGATGTTCTGGAGTGCAAATTTTATATTTGGAAGGTTCAGGTTGTGCCGCTCATTCAGAGGAAGTATCTCATACGGATATTCTTCAACCCTATTGAGTACGAACCTTATCAGTTTCCGCATATACTTCTGTGTAAGCCCTGAGGAAAGAGGATATACAGGCAAAATCCAGTCCCTTTTGACATCCCTGTATTCTTCATACAAAGGACTGACCATCTGCATCTGTCCGTTAAATATCTCTACCCTTCCACTCACAAAAAGTTCTCTGTCCAGAGCAAATACATTTTTAAGATATGGTTGATTAAAGAAGACAAGGAATAATACACCTGAGCCATCTGAAATGGCAACCTTAAGATATGATGCCCTTCTTATATGTGCCCTCTTTTCTTCTCTTGCCACCACCTTTCCCTTGACAGATGCAATCTCATCCGGAACAAGTGCCCCTATCTTTTTAAAGTTTCTTAGGTCAAGGTACCTGCGTGGGAAAAGGAATAGCAGGTCATTGACATTTTTCAGTCCAAGTTTTTCAAGGGATTTGGCACGTTTTTCACCAACAGTGGGTATGTCTACAAGTGGTGTCTCCAGCATTAGATTCATCTTTAAAAAGGTAGTTTTTGTTCTTTGTCAGCAAAAAATCTATAAAATTTTAATACCCTGATTACCTCATTTACAGAAGAGAGATAAACATTTCTTGCATCTATCTTTTCAATCAGTTTTGCAATAACCGAGTGGAAAGTAATTATGTGGTCTACACCTTCTTGCTTCATTATACTTATACTTTCTTTCTGCAGTTTGTCTGAGGCAGGAAGGGCAGGTATAACAAGAATATTTTTAAAACCTTCTCCGTGAAAGAACTTCTTTTTTTCAAGCACATATTTCCCCTTTAAAAACTCAAATATCTCAGGAAAACGTGAAAGAACAACAGGGGTAATCTTCATTGTATGCCAGCACACCGGTTTTACCACAGCACTGGAAATTACCTTTGTTACTTCATCTCCTGAAAGTATAAATCTATCGGTCGCTTCTGGCTCTAAAAGTTCAGCATTTTTAACAAATAATATATCCTCTTTTTTAAGAACAAAAAAGTTATGGATTGCAAAAAATTCCATTACAATCTCAACACTTGCCTGGCTCATAATTTTATTTCCTTACTTCTGGGACCTGGTCCCAGAGGGGGACTATAATGTTCAGTTTATAAAAAAGCCGAGGAAGGTCATCCCTTTATAAAAAAGTGAAACAACTGCGCCCAAACCCAAATAGGGACCAAATGGGACATAGTCCTCCATCTTCTTTTTTTTCAGCCCTATAAGAGTAAGACTTATAACCGTTCCCAGCAGGGAGGCAAAAAATATGGTAATAAACACACACTTCCATCCCAAGAAGGCGCCTATCATTGCAAGGAGTTTTATATCACCTCCTCCCATTGCCTCTTTTCTAAAAAGTAGTTTACCAACCATCGCAAGAAAGATAAGTATCCCGGCACCTATCATAATTCCCGTAAATGAATACCATAAACTTCCTACCCTTGTCATCTCATAATGCATCTGAGGAAAAATGACTGAAAGGATAAACCCGATAGCAATACCAGGCAAAACAATTATATCAGAGATAAGATATGTATCTATGTCTATAAAACCCATTATCAGAAGACACAGAATAAAAAGTGCATATATAGAAAGGTCTATTGTCAGTCCAAATTTTAGATATAAAGCAAGAAAGAGTAGTCCTGTAATCAGTTCCACTACAAAGTATCTATAAGATATACTTGCCTTACAAAACCTGCATCTTCCCCTGAGTAAGATATAACTCAAGAGAGGTATGTTGTCATACCACAGTATATTTTTACCACAGGAAGGACACTGGGAGCCAGGGCTTACTATGGACTTCCCTTTGGGTAGACGATATATAACCACATTTGCAAAACTACCAAATATCAGCCCAAGTATAAATATTATAATTCCCATATTTTTTATATTTATGACACATCCAGTTGACTGTGCCTTTACATTATACTATACCATACTGATAAATAAGTCAATTCACTATGTTGACAAAAGTAAAGGAAGTCTTATAATTAAGGGATGTTTAACTATTTAAAAGGAGGATACTATGGCTGTTAAAATAGCATTTATAGGTGCAGGTAGTTTTGGTTTTACAAGAGGACTGGTAAAGGATATCCTTACATTTCCTTTGCTCAAGGATGCCACTATCAGTTTGATGGATGTTGATAAGGAGCGGCTTACCTTTATCAAACAAGCAGTAGAAAAAATTATAAAAGAAGGAAAATACCCGGCAAAACTTGAAGTAACAATGGACAGAAAGAAGGCACTGAAAGGTGCGGATGCTGTGCTATGCACCATACTTGCTGGTGGTGTTCAGGTATGGCGGTATGATATAGAGATACCCAAAAAATATGGTGTTGACTTCAATGTTGGCGATACAAGAGGAGCAGCAGGGGTCTTCAGGGCACTGAGGACCATACCTGTTATGTTGGATATCTGCAAAGATATTGAAAGGTACTGTCCTGATGCTATATTTCTTAACTATACAAATCCTATGGCTATGTTGTGCAGGGCTATGCAGAAAAAATCATCTGTAAAGGTAACAGGACTATGTCACAGTGTACAGGGAACTGCAGAGATGCTTGCAAGGTGGATAGGCGCAACAATGGACCAGATCACATATGTATGTGCAGGAATTAACCACCAGGCATGGTATGTGGAATTTAAGAAGGAAGGAAAAGATGCCTACCCTCTTATACGAAAGGCAATAAAACAAAATAAGGAGATATACCAGGAAGAGATTGTAAGGAACGAGATGTTCCTTGCACTCGGATATTACGTTACAGAATCCAGTGGACATAACTCAGAATACAACTGG
>JAQVEU010000127.1 GCA_028697565.1 Candidatus Ratteibacteria bacterium | reverse complement strand
GGTATCCTTAAGGACTTTTTTGATAGAACATTTTATCCATCAAGGGGAAAGGTTGAGGGGAAGCCATATTTTGCATTTATGACCCATGGTGGAGGAGGAAAAGGCATTGAAAGTATTGAAAGTATCGCCCAGACATTTAATCTGAAAAAAGTTATGGACTCCATTGTTATTAAAGGTAAGCCGGATAAAAAGATGGAAGATAAACTTTTTGATGCAGGAAGAAGATTTTGTGAAATTATTAAGAAATAAAAGGTAAGACATAATGAAAGAAAACAGGGCTGAATATGTGAGGAAAAGAGATGGGAGTATCGTCCCATTTAACAAGCAGAAGATAGCAGATGCGATATTCAAAGCAGCCCAGAGCGTTGGTGGGCAGGACAGATACCTATCAGAAGACCTTGCAGAGGTGGTAAAAATTTACCTTGAAAAGGAATACAAGGGAGACATCCCTTCTGTTGAAGAGATACAGGATATAGTGGAACGAATACTGATAAAGACAGGGCACGCCAAAACAGCAAAGGCATATATCCTTTACCGTCAGAAGCGCGCAAGGGCAAGACAGATAAGGGAAGGAAGAAGGCCTGAATCACTTTCAGAGGAAGAAGTTCTAAAGGACATGGTTAAAAGGGATGTAGTTCTTTCAGTCAGGCGGAGTGATGACAGAATAGGAATATGGGACAAAGGTATTATTGTGGATGCACTGGTAAAGGAGACAGGCCTTTCCCGGAATATCGCGGAACTCATTGTGGCAGAAGTTGAAGAAGATGTTATTGTATCAAAGGTAAAAAACCTGACTTCTTCAATGATAAGGGAACTGGTAAATGCAAAACTCATCCAGTATGGATTTGAGGATGAGCGACTAAAACACTCAAGGATAGGGCTCCCTCTTTATGATATTTCTTCTATCCTTGACAACTTTGATGGGTCCCCTGACGAACTATCCCTTTATCTTGGCAGACGGATGAAGAGGGAGTTTGCAATGAATACTATTATCCCGCAGGCACTTGTTGAAAAGCATATAAGAGGGGAGGTTTCCATCAAAAATATAGAATGCCTGGACAAAATTTTGACTGCACATATTCCTGTAAGAACTGTTGAGGAGATAGATGACCTCTATCAAAGAATTGCCCCACTTGTTGATGAAGATGTGGTCTTCTCTCTCCCTGATGATATTTCTGATAATATAACCCTTGATAAAAGTCCATTTTCTGTAGAGCTCCCTTACCAGTTGATAGGAAAAATACAGATGAAGATAGGCACCCCTTTTATTGTAAGAGTAGAGAAGTTAGATGACCTTGAAGCACTTATGAGGGGTAAAGGGAAAAACGAATGGTCTGTCTCTATCCACCAAAAGGGAGCACCTCCCCTGTTTGTGCTAAACCGTGTTATACTTAACATGCCTGTAATAAATGCATATGCTGAGCAGGATGGTACCTCCCCTGAAAAATACCTGTCAGAGATAATGGACCTTCTGGTTGAGATGGTTGCCTCTCAGGAGGCACTGATACTGAAGATGCCGTATGTAAGCAGGTGCCTTTCTTTATATACATGTACAGGGTATCACCACACATTAGAGATAGCGTGCGGTGAAACAGATAAAAACAGATGGCTGCCTGATGAGAATTTCGTTCTATCTGCCCTTTCCCGTTCGCTTTCTGTATCTATGAGAACTACATCTGATTATCTCATAGAAATTGCTAAAAACTGCTTTGAAAAACAGGATATCATTGTGAGGATAGTTGATGGTTAAAATTGCCCTTTTTGGATACTCAGGAAGCGGTAAGACAACCCTCTTCCGTGCCCTTACAGGTAAACAGGAGGAGATATATGACCCATTCAAGCCCAATATAGGAATAGGGATATATAAAGATAACCATATAGATGCAATTACAGAAATACAGAAAGCCAATAAGGTGATATATCCTGAGTTTGAGTTGTTTGATTTTAAGGGGTTCCCTTCTTCCGAGGGGTTTCCTCCTCACTACTACACCCCCTTCTTTGATATGGATGTGATTGTATGTGTTGTGGAAAATTTTCAAGAGACATCTACCCCTGATAAAGATGCCTCATCCCTGCTGATGGAACTCATCTTTTATGATACGGAAAAGGTTCAGAACATTCTCTATAAGCACAGTGGTACCCCTGTGGGTATCACTGAACAACAGGAAGTACTGTTAAAAAAGTGCCTATCCCTGCTTGAAAAAGAGAAACTCTTAACTGAACTTACAGAAACAGAAAAAAAGATGCTGGCAGGGTTTCAACTACTTACTACAAGGCCTGTTATTTTATACATCAATGGAGAACAACAGAGTTTCAATCCGACTGCTGTCCCGTATCTTGTCCAGCAGCAACATAACAGTGCAATTTTTTACACATCTGTAATGAAGGTATGTTCCCTTATTACATTTTATACAGTAAAAGGAGATATTGTTCAGGGATGGGTGATACCCGCATACTATACTGCAAGGCAGGCAGCAGGAAAGATTCACAAGGATATAGAAAAGGGATTTATAAAGGCAGCAGTGTTACCTGTAAAAGACCTTCTTGAGATTGGCTCCTGGGACAAGGCAAAACATATAGGTGCGCTGAAGTTTTTGGGTCCAAATTCTATTATCTCTGATGGAGATGTTGTTGAGTTTTATTTCCATTGATATATTTGAAAAGAATATCCGAGGGTATGGATTAGATACATAATCAATCTATCCCAAAAATTTAAAAAGGAGATGGGCATGAGAATAATGGTTACAGGTGGTTGTGGTTTTATAGGGAGTCATCTTACAGACAAACTTATAGAGATGGGTCATAACGTATGTGTGGTGGACAACCTTTCCACAGGAAACATCAAAAACCTCAATCCAGAGGCACATCTTTACCAGATGGATATACGAGATGAAAAAATCAAGGATGTATTTGAAAAAGAACAACCGGAAAGTGTATTTCATCTTGCAGCCCAGATAAATGTCAGGAGGTCAGAGGAAGACCCGTTTTTTGATATAGATGTAAATATCAAGGGCTCTGTCAATGTTATCAAGGCATTTCTTAATGTGAAGGACAGAAAAAAATTTATATTTGCATCCACAGGTGGTGTGATGTATGGAGATACAGATATATTTCCCACACCTGAGTCAGTGGAACCATTTCCTCTCTGTCCTTATGGAATATCAAAACTTACTGTTGAGAAGTATTTAACATATTTTTCTGCATTCTATAATCTTCAGTTTGTTTCCCTGAGGTATGGTAATGTATATGGACCAAGGCAGAATGCATATGCAGAGGCAGGTGTTATAGCGATATTTTCTACCAATATATTAGAAGGGAAAAAACTCACTGTTTTCGGAGATGGAGAACAGACAAGGGACTTCGTTTATATAGATGATGTTATCAGGGCAAATCTTATAATGTTAGAAAACCCTACCACGGGAATATTTAATGTAGGAACAGGCAAAGAAACAAGTGTCAATCAGATATTTGAATATATAAAGTCCGCCTCGGGGAAGAAGATAAAGAAGATACACACAGACCCTAAAAAGGGGGAGATAAAAAGAAGTTGTCTCTGTCCTGATAAGATAGTTCAGATGGCTGGATGGAAGGCAGAGATTGACATAAAAGATGGGATAAAAAGGACTTTCAACTGGTTCAAAGAAAATTTTTCAGGGAGCTGATGCCTCCCAGTCGGAAGCACTCTGATATACATTATAGTCCCTGAAGGCAAGATTTAGAACCTTTTGCTGATAGTTTTTATAGTGCCAGTAGCATCTGACAATGGGCGCCTGTCCTTTCTTCTCAGTGTGGTCTGCCTGCCACATCCTTGCCTCT
>JAQVEU010000005.1 GCA_028697565.1 Candidatus Ratteibacteria bacterium | reverse complement strand
TCTGATATGGTATCTTAATTATATTATGGATATGGCAGTAAAATCAAAAAAACGGTTGATAGTGATTGGTGGCCCTACCGGTGTAGGAAAGTCAGCGATTGCATATAATATTGCCTTAAAAATCAGAGGTGAGGTCATATCTGCGGATAGTATGCAGTTTTACAGAGAAATTAATATCGGGACAGACAAGGTTCCTTTGTGGATGCAGAAAAAAGTTCCACATCACTTAATTAACTTCCTTTCTATCCGTGATGAGTTTGATTTATATCAGTTTATAGGGTTAGCCACAGAAAAGATAAAAGAGATTTCTGAGAAAGGGAATACACCTATTGTGGTGGGTGGTAGTGGACTATATCTGAGGGGCTTATTGAAAGGAATTTTTAATATGCCTGAAGAAAAAAGGGGAAAACAGAAAGAGATACGGAGTGCCCTTGAGAAAGAAAAGACAGATATACTTTATCAGGCACTACAGAAGGTTGACCCTTGTACTGCAAAAATTCTACACCCCAATGATAGAAAAAGAATCAGGCGGGCACTGGAGATATACCACCTTACAGGAAAACCAATGAGTTTATGGAAAAAGGAAAGGCATTCTCCAATCCCTACAGATATGGATATTATATACTACATACTGACAAGGGATAGAAATGAGATGTATAATAGGATAGAGGAGAGGGTGGAATATATGTTTGAAAAGGGATGGATTGAAGAGGTAAGATATCTAAAAGAGCAGGGGTATGAGAGATATTTAAGGACAAAAGCACCTATTGGATATAATGAGATACTGGACTATCTTGATGGTAAATATGACATAGAGGAACTAAAGGCAGAGATAAAGAAAAAGACAAGGAATCTTGCAAGAAGGCAGCTAACATGGTTCAGGAAAGAGGATGGTTTATGGACTGAAATAGAAGGTACAGGAGAAAAAATAGTTGATGAAATAGTAGAAAAACTTAAGGAGAGAGAAACATGATATCAAGATATACAAGGAAAGAGATGTCAGAAATATGGAGTGATGAAAATAAGTTTAAGAAGTGGATGGATATAGAAATTGCAGCATTAGAAGGATGGAACAAGATAGGTGTTATTCCTGATAATGTAGTCAACGAGATAAAAAATAAGGCAAGAATTGATGTACAAAGGATACGGGAGATAGAGAAGATAACAAACCATGACGTTATTGCCTTTGTGGAACAGGTAAGTAGTAGTGTAGGAGAAAGTGGGAGATATATCCACTATGGGCTTACATCTTCCGATATATTAGACACCTCTCTTGCTTTGTTATTGAGGGAATCAGGAAATATTATTTTAAGAGATATTGAGATACTTACAGAAACGTTAAAAGGAAAGGCGATTCAATTCAAAGATGTAGTTATGATGGGAAGAACCCATGGTGTACATGCAGAACCCATCACATTAGGATTTAAAATTGGAGGTTGGTATTTTGAATTTATAAGAAATTACGAGAGAATGAAAAGAGCAATAGAAGAGATAAGTGTAGGAAAACTATCAGGCGCAGTTGGCACATTTTCCAATATTGACCCGGTAGTAGAAGAATATGTTTGTAAAAAATTTTCACTGAAACAAGAAAAGTTTTCAACACAGATTATTCCAAGGGATAGGCACTGTTATTTTATCAGCACACTTGGTGTAATAGCAGCGTCCTGTGAAAGGATTGCCTTACAGATACGGCTGATGCAACAGACAGAAATAGGGGAGGTGGCAGAGGTATTTGGTAAAGGACAGAAAGGGTCATCTGCTATGCCACATAAAAGGAACCCCATCCTCTGCGAAAGGATATGTGGACTATCACGGGTAATAAAGAAAAATACCGGTACAGCAATGGAAAATGTCGCACTCTGGTATGAAAGAGATATAAGCCATTCCTCTGCGGAAAGAATAATATTCCCTGAATCCCTTATATTGCTGGACTATATACTTACACTTCTTGACAGGATTATCAAAGAGATGGATGTATTTGAGGCAAATATAGAAAGAAACCTTAATATCACAGGCAGGGTGTTTTTTTCTCAAAAACTACTCAATACCCTTGTTGTAAAAGGACTTCCAAGGGATAAGGCATATGAGATAGTTCAGGGTCTGGCATTTCAGTCGATTAGAGAAAAAAGGGATTTTGTAGAGATGGTAAAGGCATCCCATGAAATTAAAAAACACATTACAGATGAAGAGATGAAAGAGATATTTGATGTAAAACAACTACTTAAAAATGTTGAAAAACTTTTTGATAATTTGAGATGAGATACTACCTTATTTCACTTAATGGCTATGGGGGCTTGTTTAAAAAAAGATTTAATGATGTCTCACTCTTTTCCTATGTTAGAAAAGATAATTTTGATATCCTTTCCCACGCAGGAAGATGGGGATATGTATCTCTCGGAAGAACACTTGAAAAGGCATATTACACATTATTTGATAGTGAAAGCGATTTCCCCGGGGAAGCATTTATAAGAGGTTGGAAATATATTCCAAAAGAAGGCAAAACATTATTCCTCGGTCGTTTTATGGCACAATCAGAGGGCATAATAATAGAACAGGATGTATGCCTTTCAGAGAATGAAATGAGAGAACTGCTTAATGTACTTTCAGAAAATGGGAAGAAATTCAGTTTTTTTATAAAAGATAATGTACCTATTCTTATATTTCAGCAGGACCTTCCACGGGAAGAAGTATTGTTACCTGATAATATGAAAGGCAAGAATTTTAAACAATATCTGTATAGAAATCAGGAACTTGAGAGTATAAAAAATCTGATACTTTCATCAACATATATATTAGAAAATCATCCAGTAAACAGGGTAAGACAGGACCTTTGTGAGATAGCAGGAAATATCTTATGGCTGTGGGGTATGGGAAAGCAGAGAGAAGCACCTGACATCGCAGGAAGATTGGGAAAAGATATCTTTTGTCTCTCTCTTGAAGGAAAGGCATTACCACTCCCTGAGTTTTTTGGATTCAAGAGAATTGATGATATAACAGAAGCAACGGATAATGCACTTATATGGATTAACAGCACAGTTAACAAAAAAGACAACTACTCTATATGGTTAAGAAAATTTGAAAAATTAGACAGCCAAATTCTTAGTGAGGTGGTAAAAGAGTATAGAAAAGAACAGTGTAGGGTACTGTTTATATTTGATGGGTTTATCTCCCCGGATATTGAAGTTAAAAATTGCTGGGTACCGTTTTTTTATCTGCCAGAAAAAACAGGTGGAATACATCTAAGAAAAAAATACAAGAGTGGCAAACATCTGTTAAAGACATTATTAGAATAAGATGGTAAAAACATATATTGCAATAGGTAGCAATAAGGGAAACAGAAAAGAAAATATTATAAAGTCCATTAAAAAAATGGAAGAAAAGGTTAGGATAACAAAAATATCTTCTTTTATCAAAACACCTCCGGAAGAAGGGGTAGAAGGAGGGTCATTTCTAAATGGTGTAATTGAAGGCAAAACATCCCTTGGTCCTATAGAACTTTTATTTTTTTTACAGAATATTGAAAAAGATATGGGTAGAAAGTTTCCTCATAAAACAGGTGATGCAAGAACAATAGACCTTGATATAATTTTTTATGGAAATGACGTTATCAAGACAAGAGACATTGTTGTGCCTCATCTCAAATATAGAAAAAGATATTTTGTTATAATTCCACTTGATGAGATAGCGCATAATATAAAGGACCCTGAAACAGGAGAAAGCATCTCTGACATTTATAAAAGGATGACAAAAAATGAAGGTTGTTGAAAAAATAGACAATGTAAGAAAGGAAGTAAAGAAGATAAAGGAAAGTGGCAAAAGTATAGGTCTTGTTCCAACAATGGGATGTCTTCATTATGGGCATCTCTCGCTTATAAAAACATCTACTTCTGAGTGTGCCTTTACTGTTGTAAGTATCTTTGTCAATCCTTCGCAGTTTAATGACCCTGATGACTATAAAAAATACCCGAGAGACATCAAAAGAGATATTGAACTTTTAAAAAAGGAAAAGGTTGACCTTGTATTTGCCCCATCTGTTGAAGAGATGTATAAAGAAAAAGCAAGCACATATGTTGAAGTAAAAGGACTATCAGATATTTTAGAAGGAAAGTTCAGACCTGGCCATTTCAGAGGGGTATGTACTGTTGTCTGTAAATTGTTTAACATTGTTCAGCCAGACAGAGCATATTTCGGGTGGAAGGATGCACAGCAGCTGATTATCATCAGAAAGATGGTAAGCGACCTTGATATTCCTGTCGAGGTTAAAGGATGTCCCACTGTAAGGGAAAAGGATGGTCTTGCAGCAAGTTCAAGGAATGTTTTTATAGGGGACAAACGGAAAGAATCTCTATCACTTTATAAAGCGCTGAAAAGAATAGAAGAGATGATATTAAAGGAAGGAATAAGGGACACATCTGTTCTATTAAAAGAAGGAAAAGGGATCATTACAAAATATCAAGGGATAGAACTACAATACCTTGAAATAGTTAATATGGAAGACCTGACTCCTGTTAAAAAAATAGAAGGGAAGGTTCTTGTGCTTGGAGCAATAAAACTTCCTTCTGTCCGTCTGATAGACAATATTATTATTGATGCCTGAGTAGTTTCTGTTCCCACTCAATAAGATATTTTTTCAAGTCCCTTCCAAGAATATAATTTCCATAACTTCCATCTTTTTTTATGACTCTGTGACAGGGAATTGCAACAGGATAAGGATTTTGTTTTAAAAATGTTGAGATATACCTGATCTTTCCTTTCATCCCTACCTTTTCAGCCAGTTCTGAATAACTGATAACTCTGCCAAAAGGAATTTCTAAAACCGCTTGCATTATTTTACGTTTTATAGTATCCTTTTTCGTTATGTGTTTTGACATAGCAATGTTTTTATAGTATTATTTCTCTGTTATTTCTGTTATTATGGATATCAAAAAAATTTTATCACAGGTGAAGTTTGATGAGAAGGGGCTGGTCCCTGTGGTAGTACAGTCAGCAAAGACAAAAGAGGTTATTATGCTGGCATATATGAATGCAGAAGCAATTGTCAAAACCCTTGAGACAGGGAAGATGTATTATTACAGTAGGAGTAGAAAAAAACTATGGCTGAAAGGAGAAGAGTCGGGTAACTTTCAAAAGGTTAAGGATATGTATATTGACTGTGATAATGATACCCTGCTTTTTATTGTGGAGCAAAAATGTGGTGCCTGTCATAAGGGATATTACTCCTGTTTTTTTAGAAAGATAAATAACAAAAAAGACGGTTTTATAATAACAGGTGAGAAGATATTTAACCCGGACGAGGTTTATAAAAAATGCTAAAACGATGCTATTATCAACTTTTACTGATACTGGTTATTATAGTCCTATGTATCTGGCAGATATATCCGCCTGAAAAAAAGATACGAAGAGGACTTGACCTGCAAGGTGGCGTCCATGTAGTATTAGAGGTAACAGAAACACAGAATGAACAGGCAGTTTCAGACCTGACAGACAGGGCACTTGAAATAATAAGAAACAGGATAGACGCATTAGGTGTTACAGAGCCAATCATCCAGAAAGAGGGGATAAAAAGAATAATAATAGACCTGCCAGGTGTTCAGGACCCTGAGAAGGCAATAGAAATTATAGGACAGACTGCACTTCTTGAGTTTAAACTCGTTTCTGACGACCCAGAGTTGCTTAAACAGGCATTGGAAGGAAATATACCTGAAGGATATCAACTGCTTTATTATAAGGAAAAAGATGAAAGGGGAATATATAGGGAGACCCATCCACTTCTTGTTAAGGCAGAGCCAGAACTTACAGGTAGATATATTGAGGATGCATATGTCGGATATGATAGTTCTGGATTTCCTGATGTTACCCTTGTACTGAATAAAGAAGGTGCAGCAATTTTTGAGGCAGTAACTGCCAAAAATATAAATAAACAACTGGCAATAGTACTGGATGGGGTTGTCCGTTCTGCCCCTGTAATAAGAGAAAGGATACCAGGAGGTAAGGCACAGATAACAGGTAGATTCTCTATAGAAGAGGCAAGAACACTTGCGATAGTACTTCGGGCTGGTGCTCTACCTGCAAGGATGGAGATGATATATAAAGAGGTTGTGGGTCCAACCCTTGGAAGAGAAAATATTGTTCAGGGATTCAGAGCTGCCATCTATGGAGGTATACTCGTCTTTCTTTTTATGATTGTATACTATACAACTTTTGGTTTACTTGCTAACTTTGCACTTGCACTGAATATCCTTATCCTTCTTGGTGTTATGGCAACGTTGAGGGGTGTTTTGACATTACCAGGTATAGCAGGTATTGCACTTACCTGTGGTATGGCTGTGGATGCAAATATCCTTATATTTGAAAGGATAAGGGAAGAACTCAAAACAGGGAAGAGCCCGAAGGCAAGTATTGATGCTGGATACAAGAGGGCATGGTCCGCTATCATTGATTCTAATATCACAACACTCATAGCTGGATTTATACTCTTTCTCCTCGGAGAAGGTTCTGTGAAAGGATTTGGTCTTACTCTCAGCATAGGTATATTGGCTAACCTTTTTACTGCTGTATTTGTTACAAAAAGTATTGTTGACTGGGTAATGTTAACCAAAAAGATAGAAAGGTTGAGGATATAATGGAGATTATTAAAAACCCTAAATTTGATTTTATAGGCAAGAGGAAGATTGCATATATCTTTTCCCTTGTAGTTATTATCTGGGGTATGGTTGTTTTTGGGATGAGAGGGAAAGATAATTTTGGTGTGGATTTTGTTGGTGGAGATATGCTCAATATAGAATTTCAACAAAGTGTAACTCCCTCTGAGCTCAGAAACAGGTTAAAAGATATTAATATCGGCAGTTATTCTGTGCAGACACTTGGCACAGAGGGAAAGAGATTTATAATAAAAAGTGGCCCTGGTACTTCTGAAAAAATACTTAAAGCATTGGAAACTACCTACGGAGCAGATTTTTCTGTTAAGGAGAAGTCATCTGTCTCGCCATCAATGAGTGTTTCTCTTAGAAAAAAGGCACTATATTCATTTTTTATTGGGCTGATAGGTATCCTACTTTATCTTACCATAAGGTTTGAGTTCAGGTTTGCTGTGGGTGCCACCCTTGCTATCTTTCACGATATGCTGTTTGTAGTCGCAGTGCTTGCCCTTACAAAAAAGCAGATAGATGCATCTGTTATTGCTGCCCTGCTTACAATAGCAGGATATTCTGCTAATGATACAGTGGTTATATTTGATAGAATAAGGGAAAATATACGAAAGATAAGAAGTGATGACTATATATCTCTGTTTAATAAAAGTATAAATGAAACACTCAGCAGAACAATATTGACAGTTCTTACAACTATTTTTATAGTAATTATTTTCTTTTTTATTGGTGGAGAAACATTACACACATTTGCTTTTTCACTGCTGGTCGGTTTTATAACAGGAACATATTCTTCCGTTTTTATCGCCTCTGCTATTGTTATTGAATGGCATAGATGGAAACCACATAAGATCAAGGTATGAGAGTAATCAGTGGATATCTAAAAGGCAGAAAGCTATTCTTCCCTGAGAAGAACAAAGAATTAAGAGCAACGAAGGATGTGGTAAGGGAGGCAATTTTTGATTCTCTCAGGGACTGGGTAGTTGACAAAAAAGTGCTTGAGATTTTTGCAGGGACAGGAGCATTAGGGATAGAGGCAGTAAGTCATGGAGCAAAAGAAGTTGTTTTTTTAGAAGAGGACAGAGAAGCAGTAAACTGTATAAAAAAGAATATTGACCAATTAGGTATTTCAGAAGTATGTAGTGTAAAAAAAGGTAAGGTAGAACAGTTTATTGAGGTGTTTTGCAAAGGAAGGTTTGATTTGATAATTGCTGACCCACCTTATAACTATCCATCTAACAGGATTGGACAGATTTTAAGAATGATATTAGAGTTAGATATAGTAGATACTAATGGAATTATAGTAATTGAACACGACAAAAGAAATACATTACCTGATGTAGAAGGACTTACTGTTTATAAAGAAAGGTTCTATGGTAAAAGTGTTGTAGCATATATAAAAAGAAGTAGAGAGAATAAAGAAGGCACATAAGAGAAAGTAAAAAGATAGGGTTTTTTAGTTATTACTTTTGAGTTTAATACACAAGGATGTTGAAATGAAAGGTAACATAGCGGTCTATCCAGGAAGTTTTGACCCTATAACAAATGGGCATATTGATGTGATTAACAGATCCCTTACATTTATTGATAAAATAGTCGTGGCTGTTTCTGACTATTCAAGGAAAAATCTGTTATTTACAACAGAAGAACGGGTAGGTCTTATAAAAGAGGTATATCAAAAAAACGCAAAGGTAGAAGTGGATAGTTTTAAAGGACTTCTTGTTAACTACCTTAAAAAAAGAGAGATTAATGTAATAATAAGAGGGATGAGAGCTGTTTCTGATTTTGAATATGAGTTTCAGATGGCGCTGTCAAATAGAAAACTTGATAGCAGTATAGAAACGGTTTTCATTATGCCTGGAGAAGAGTTCTTTTTTATAAGTTCATCTGTCGTAAAAGAGATTGCCTTTTTAAGAGGAGATGTATCAGGTATGGTACCTGAGGTAGTTGTCAAAGCACTGAAGAAAAAATTTCAATATTAAAAGGAGAAAAAACTATGCCGAATCCTAAAAGAAGACATTCAAATAGTAGAACGGGAAAAAGAAGAGGTGGACACAGAAAAGTCAAAATATCATCCCTTAGTGTATGTTCCAATTGTGGCTCCTTGAAGATGCCGCATACTGTGTGTGATGTATGCGGATATTATAAAGGAGTTCCTGTCCTGAAAATAAAAGAAAAAACGAAAAAAGAATAAATATGCATATGAACGAAATCATTATTGCTATTGATGGAATGGGTGGAGATAATGCCCCATCTTCTGTTGTTAAGGCATGCCATATGTTTTCATCTTCTGAAGGAATAAAGATTATTTTAACAGGGGATGAAAAACAGATAAGAGATAAAATAGACATAAAGACACATCCTTTTATTACTATTGAGCATTGTGAAAGCCACATAAATATGCAAGAAAAAGTAAATCTTAAACTCCTTAAAGAAAAAGAAAACAGTATGGTTAAGACAATCCTTATGGTAAAAGAGGGCAGGGCACACTGTGCCTTAAGTGCTGGAAATACCGCTGCATTTGTTGCTTATAGCATCTCAGAGATGGGACTTATAGAAAACATTGACAGACCTGCTATTGCACTCTTGATGCCTGATACTACTGGAAGAGGGACGATTTTTATTGATGGTGGGGCAAACATTAAGGTTAGGCCCCTTCATCTGCTTCAGTCAGCAGTTATGGGCTCTTTATATGCAGAATATGTATTTGGTATCCAGAACCCACAGGTTGCTCTATTAAACATAGGGGAAGAAGAGACAAAAGGTGATGACTTAAGGAAAGAGAGTTTTGCGCTACTAAGCAAAAATAAAAAGATAAACTTTGTCGGTAATATAGAGGGCATTAACCTATTTACACAAAAGGCAGATGTAATTATTACAGACGGTTTTACAGGAAATGTTGTTCTTAAAGTTTCTGAAGGTGTAACAAGGGCATTCAGGACTATGCTTATGAAAGAAATTCAGAAAAACTTCAGAGGTAAGTTTGGTGCCTTTTTGATACAGGATATCCTGAGAAATTTTGCAAAGAAAGCCGACTATGCAGAATATGGTGGAGGACTACTACTTGGTGTAAATGGTATTGTAATTGTCAGCCATGGAAGGTCTTCTCCAAGGGCTATATACAGTGCAATAAAGTTAGGTAAGAAAATAGTTTCTTCCGGCTTTATAGAGCAACTTAAAAAAGATATAGGAACAATGCAATGGGAAATACAGTAATCGCAGGCACAGGCTCTTTTTTACCACCTTTTGTACTTAACAACCATGATCTTGAGATGATGGTAGACACAAGCGATGAATGGATTATTACAAGAACAGGTATACAAGAAAGAAGGATATGCCCGAAAGGGAAAGCAACCTCTGATATGCGGGTTGAGGCAGCAAAAAGTGCCTGTAAAGATGCAGGGATTTCTCCTGAAGAGATTGATTTTATCATCTGTGCTACTATAAGTCCTGATAAGTTTTTTCCTTCAACTGCCTGTATTATTCAGGCAAAACTTGGACTTAAAAATATACCTGCCTTTGATATCTCTGCTGCCTGTTCCGGATTCATATTTGGTCTTGAGATAGCACAGAGATTAATGACGGAAGGAAGATATAAAACAGGCCTTGTCATTGCCTCTGAATGTATGAGCCGTCTTGCTGACTATACTGACAGAAGTACATGTGTCCTATTAGGAGATGGTGCAGGGGCTGTAGTAATTAAAGCATCTGATGAAGAAGGTCTTATGGGTTCTTATATCTCATCGGATGGAAGTTACGAAGATATACTAAACGCACCTGCTGGTGGTTCTGCCAATCCTTCATCTTTTGACACAGTTGAAAAAAGAATGCACTTTATGAAAATGGAAGGGGCAGTCCTTTTTAAAATAGCAATCCAGACAATGTGTGAGTCAATAAATACACTCCTGAAAATGTTTAATCTGAAAAAGGAAGATATAGCACTTGTAGTTCCTCATCAGGCAAACCTACGTATTATAAAAGGGGTTGCAAAAGGTATGGATATGCCCTCCGAAAAATTTTATGTGAATATTGAAAAATATGGAAATATGTCCGCTGCCTGTGTACCTGTAGCCCTTGATGAGGCATCTAAAAAAGGACTATTCAGGAAAGGAGACCTTATTATTACCGTATCTTTTGGTGGTGGGCTTACATGGGGAGCAAATCTTATAAAATGGACAAAATAAAAAATTTCTCTGTTGTTTTTCCAGGGCAGGCATCTCAGTACATAGGGATGGGAAAAGAGTTTATAGAAAATATTCCTGGATGTGCTGACATCATTAAAAAAGGGGAAGATATAACATCAATTCCTTTGATGGAGAAAATTATGCAGGGGCCAATGGAAGAGTTAACAAGGACATTGATATGCCAGCCGGCTGTCTTTGCTATAAATATGGTCTGTTGGTATGCACTGACAAACAAGGGACTATACCCAAACAGTGTGGCTGGACATAGTTTAGGAGAATATTCTGCACTTGTTGCTTCAAAAACAATTAGTTTAGAGGAAGGTTTTTATCTGGTCAAAAGAAGGGCAGAAATTATGGATGAGCTCTCCGGACGTGTAGACGGAGGACTTCTTGCGATTATAGGACTTTCAATAGAAGAACTGGAAAATATCTTGAATACCTTTGATGGTATAAGTATAGCCAATATAAATTCTTACAGACAAATTGTCGTGGGAGGGAATAAAGAGACACTTAAAAATTTCTATTCTTTTTTGAGAGAAAGAAAAATTAAATCTGTTATGTTAAATGTAAGTGGACCATTTCATACATTGTACATGAAGGAAGCATCATATTACCTTGCAGATGAAATAGAAAAGGTACATTTTAAAAATCCTGAAATTCCCGTATATCTTAACTACTCAGGAGAAAAAAACGTTGATAAAGAGGAAATTAAAAAGGGGCTTATCTACCAGATTTATTCGCCTGTCAGATGGGTCACTACTATTGAAAATATAGTAAAAGACGAAAAGGATGTAGTTTTTGTTGAAGTAGGACCAAAAACAGTTTTGAAAAGATTAATAGAAGAAATTATTCCCACATTAAAGGTTTTTAATGTTGAAGATAGGGCATCTCTGGACAGTACACTAAAAGGACTGAGAATATAGAAAGTGGTAAGAGTAATTTGAAAATTGAAAGATTAACAGTTTAGAGTTTTAAATTTTTAATTTAATCTACAGGAGGTGCGATGTTCACAGATAAGGTTGTTGTTATTACAGGTGCCTTTGGTGGTATTGGGAAGTCCCTTGCAATGAAATTTGGTGAGCAAGGTGCAAAAATTGTTATGTGGGATGTATCCATAGACGAAAATTTTGAAAAGGAACTTGCAAATAACAGGGGTATACAGATTATCTCAGCAAAGGTTGATATAAGTAAAAAAGCAGAAGTACAGAAATGCACAGATGAAATTATTGAGAAATGGGGCAGGATAGATATCTTGATAAACAACGCAGGCATTACAAAAGACAACCTGATACTACGGATGACTGAAGAGGACTGGGATAAAGTAATAGAGATAAACTTGAAAGGTGCATTTATATGCAGTAAAATAATAGGAAAATGTATGTTTGCTCGAAAGACAGGGGCAATTGTAAATGTTGCTTCCATAATAGGACAGATAGGAAATATAGGACAGGCAAACTATTCTGCTTCAAAGGGAGCACTAATCTCACTAACAAAGACAAGTGCAAAGGAATTTGCAAGGTTTGGAGTAAGAGTAAATGCTATTGCTCCCGGGTATATACGGACCAGAATGACAGAGCAGTTGCCTGACAGAGTAAAAGAAAAGATGCTTGAAATGATACCGCTGGGCAGATTTGGAAATCCTGATGAGGTGGCTGACCTGATTGTTTTTCTATCATCGGACAAGGCAAACTATATTACAGGGCAGGTCTTCAGAATAGATGGTGGAATGGTGATGTAATAACAAGTTAAAACTGTGGTTTAGAATAAGTTAACAATATAAAGAAAAATAAGGAGGGATGATGGATAGAAATGAGATTTTTGTAAAGGTGCAAGAAATTGTGTCAGAGAAGCTTGGAGTTAGTACCAGTGAAATTACTGAAGGTGCATCTTTTATTGATGACCTTGGTGCTGATTCACTTGATACTGTGGAACTTGTAATGGACCTGGAAGATAAATTCGGAATAGACATACCGGATGAAGATGCTGAAAAGATAAGAACAGTAAAGGATGCTGTTGACTATATTGAGAAAAATAAAAAATGAAAAAAATTGTTGTAACAGGTATAGGACTGGTTACCCCTGTAGGAAATGATGTAAGAACATCGTGGGACAATCTGAAGTCAGGCAAAAGTGGGATAGACCTTATCAAAAGTTTTAAGACCGATGAGTATCCCACAAAGATAGGGGCTGAGGTTAAGGATTTTACACTTGACAACTTCCCGCCAAAAAACCTACGTAGAATGGATAAGTTTGTACAGTTCGCACTAAAATCAGCCATTGAGGCAATACAGGACAGCGGAATTACTTTTTCTGAACTTTCTGAAGAAGAAAAAGATAGAACAGGGGTAATAATAGGTGCAGGTATAGGAGGCCTCAGGGTGATAGAAGAACAGCAGGAAGTCCTTCTGAAAAGCGGACCTTCCAGGGTTTCTCCTTTCCTTATTCCTATGCTTATTCCTGATATGGCAGCCAGTCATATAGCTATACACTTTGGATTAAAGGGTGTTAATTTTGCTACCGTAAGTGCCTGTGCGTCCGGGGCACATGCCCTCGGAGTTGCTCTGAATCTTCTAAGAAATGGAACAAGTGATATTGTAATTGCAGGTGGAACTGAGTCGTGTATAACACCGCTGGGACTCGCTGGCTTCTGCTCTATGAAAGCACTATCTACCCGTAATGACAACCCATCTAAGGCATCCAGGCCTTTTGATAAAGAGCGAGATGGTTTTGTAATGGGAGAGGGAGCAGGAACGGTAGTTTTAGAAACATTAGAACATGCAATGACAAGGAAAGCACCTAAAATCTATGCTGAATTTATTGGCACAGGTATGAGTTGTGATGCCTATCATATAACCGCCCCTGACCCTGATGGAAAAGGAGCATTTTTGTCTATGAAATATGCCATAGAGAACGCAGGAATAAGACCTGAAGATATAGATTATATCAATGCGCATGGAACATCAACTCCTCTTAATGATAAGAGTGAAACATCAGCAATAAAAATGCTATTAGGAGAAGCGGCTTACCGGATACACATAAGTTCTATAAAATCAATGATAGGTCATCTGCTTGGAGCATCCGGGGCAGTAGAATTTATTGCTACAGTTCTTACAATAAAAGAAGGGGTTATTCCACCAACAATAAATTATGAATCCCCTGACCCTGAATGCGATTTGAATTATGTACCAAATAAGGCAATTCAAAGGGATATAAATATAGCCATCTCTAATTCATTCGGTTTTGGTGGCCATAATATAACCCTTGCTCTTAAAAAATTTGCAGAATAAAACTACAAGAAAGGAATAATAAATGAACTACTTTTTAACAGAAGAACAGCAGATGATAAAAGAACTTGCCAGAAGAATAGCGGAAGAGAAGATTTTGCCAGTAAGAGCAGAATATGATGAAAAAGAGCAGTTTCCGTGGGATGTGGTTAAGGAACTGGCACAGGCGGACCTTTTTGGTGTTTATATTCCCGAGGAATATAACGGTATGGGATTCGGTATCTTTGAACTATGTCTCGCCATAGAAGAGTTAAGCAGGGTATGTGGTGGCATTGCACTGGCATATGCAGGAACTGCCCTTGGGACATTTCCTATACTTCTTTTCGGAAATGAACAGCAAAAAAAGAAGTATCTTCCATATATAGCAAAAGGCGAGAAAATTGCTGCATTTGCTGTAACTGAATCAGGTGCAGGTAGTGATATTACAACGTTAAATACAACTGCAAAAAAAGAGGGTGATTTTTATATACTGAATGGAACAAAACAGTGGATTACAAACGGAGGAGAAGCAGAAATATATGTTGTAATAGCTGCAACAGATAAAACAAAAGGGCCCCGTGGGCTAAGTGCTTTTATACTTGAAAAAGGGATGGATGGTTTTAACTTCGGGAAAAAGGAAAATAAGTTAGGTATAAGGGCATCTGCTACCAGAGAACTTATTTTTGAAAACTGTAAGGTTCCTGCTGAAAATTTGCTTGGAAAGGAAGGAATGGGGTTTATTATTACTCTTAAAAATTTTGATGCAAGCAGACCGGGTGTTGCTGCCCAGGCACTTGGAATAGCACAGGGTGCTTTTGAGGCTGCGGTTGGATATGCACGGCAGAGAAAGCAATTTGGTCAGACCATAATTTCTTTTCAGGCTGTTCAACACATACTCGCTGATATGTCTACCCAGATAGAAGCAGCAAGGACATTGATCTATCAGACAGCACGTAGTATTGATTCAGGTGGAAAGGACTATTCTGGATATTCAGCAATGTGTAAACTCTTTGCATCAGATACGGCTATGAAGGTAACAACGGATGCCATCCAGATATTTGGTGGCTATGGATATATGAAAGAATATCCTGTGGAAAAAATGTTCCGTGACGCAAAAATAACACAGATATATGAAGGCACTAACCAGATGCAAAGAAATTTTATAGCCAGCGATATAATAAAAAAATTTGGAGCACATAAAAAGTAATGTGGGATTAAAGAAATTACTGATATACAGGTCTAAAGGTTCTACAGAAAGAATAGATACGTATCTAAAGTCCTATCTAAGATGTTCTCGTGAAAAGGTCAAAGAACTCTTAAAAACAGAAAAAATTTTGGTACGAAATAAACCAGTCAGTCCTTCCTATATTCTTAAGGATGAAGATGAAATTATGATAACAGAAACATTCTTGTCCAGTAAAGAAAACAATATTTTGCCAGAACAATATCCATTAGATATAATCTACAATGATGATTACATAATAGTGGTAAATAAACCGCCTGGAATTCTCACACATCCTACAGAAAAAGATAAAAGTGGAACTATGGTAAATTTTCTTATGAGCATTTTTCCACTGCCTGAAACAGATAATATCCTAAGGCCTGGTGTAGTACATCGTCTTGACAGAGAAACATCCGGCGTTATGGTTTTTGCAAAAACCTACAATACATGGGTAAATCTTACTCTACAGTTTAAAAATCGCATGGTGAAAAAAGAATATATAGCAATTGTAAAAGGGAGGTTTTATCCTTTAAGAAAAGAAATAGAATTTACTGTTGCCCATAATAAAAAAACTACCCAAAAATGAAAACGCAATATCTAAAGGGAAAGAAAGCAATTACTACTATAGAAGTTATAAAATACATAGACGACTTAACACTGGTAAAGGCAAAACCACTTACTGGGAGGACACATCAAATACGGCTTGCCCTTTCTCATTCAGGATATCCTTTAATAGGAGATAAACAGTATGGAATTAAATCGGACTTGATATCAAGGGTCGCCCTTCATTCTTACAGGATATCCTTTTTTCATCCTTTTACAAAACAATGGTGTAGGTTTACCGCCCCTATACCCGACGATTTTTTAGAAATAACGGGTAAGATTGACAATAATGTCTAAAAGGTTGTAATATATAATAGAGAGACAAAAAAGACATAGGGTAAAAAAAGTATTAGGTAAAAATTTGAAATATTAATTTTACTCCATCTTCTATCAAAAAAAGGAGGTGGATTTTAAATTTAATTTTCAATGCGGGAATAACTCAGCGGTAGAGTGCGACCTTGCCAAGGTCGAAGTCGCGGGTTCGAATCCCGTTTCCCGCTCTCCATTGACATAAAAGAAAATTCTGTTATAATATATAACTTCTAACTGCTGCTGTGGCTCAGAGGTAGAGCACGTCCTTGGTAAGGACGGGGTCATGGGTTCGATTCCCATCAGCAGCTTAGTAAGTATTCAGTCAACTGCATTGACTAAGAAGTAGCGAGTAGCAAGTAGCAAGAATAAAGCAAAATCCCCTCTCACCCCCCTTTATAAAAGGGGGGATGGGAGATATTGTTTAATGTTTATACTTGCTACTGAAGTATGAACGGGGTTTAAGGATATTAAATA
>JAQVEU010000126.1 GCA_028697565.1 Candidatus Ratteibacteria bacterium | reverse complement strand
GTTATGTGTCATGTGGGGATGTGTCTGCCAATACAGGATGTGCTTGATGATACTTCGGATGATATACTGAACTCTCAAGCAGTTGAGATATATGGAACATCCATTCCTTTTGGAAGTGGTGAGTTTTTTAGTAGTGATGAAAACTCTGATATAGCAACCTTTAAAAATAGTAACAGAAGACATTTTTATATAGTGAATCTTATACCTGACTGGCTCAGAGGTGTAAAAAGGGACTTTTATTCCTATGAAATTTATGCCAATACCCTTCACTATCAACTTCCTGACCTTATCCCCGAAGACATAAGGTTTTATACATATAGTCAGGTTGCCGCAGGTGCAAGAGGGGTCTGTTTCTGGCAGTATAAAGCCGAGCGACTTGGAAATGAGTCCATATGTTCAGGGCTTGTCAACATTGACGGAAGGCAGACCGAAAGGAGCAGAGAGATTGAGAAGATAATAAAAGAGATAAAAAAAGAAAGGGATGTTTTAGAAAACTATGAGGTTGAAAAGGGAAAGGTAGCAATTGTTTATGACTTCAGGTCAGACATCATCTCCCGCTTAGAACATACAACAGAAGAGAACAAGAAAAAAGGTATGGTAGATTACATCTATAAAAGGGCATTCAAGGGCATATACAGGGGCTTCTTCCTTTTGAATATATTGCCTGACCTGATTGACATCAGAAATCTGAAAAAGATATTGGCTCATCACTTT
Source organism: Candidatus Ratteibacteria bacterium (assembly GCA_028697565.1). Taxonomy (GTDB): domain Bacteria; phylum Ratteibacteria; class UBA8468; order B48-G9; family JAFGKM01; genus JAAYXZ01. The sequence goes on along the minus strand of JAQVEU010000126.1, from coordinate 3,131 downwards.
TATCCCTTTCTCTACCTCCCATCCCCGCTTGTTCTCAATGAGGAAGATGCATCTATTTTAAAGGAATATGTAGATGCAGGAGGCACACTTATCTCTGAGAACTGTCTGGGGTTCAGGGAAGAAAATACCTGGGTAAGAGCCCATTCTTTTCCATATGAACTTCGTAGTGTCTTCGGGATAGAGGAAAGTATCCCAAAAAGGTTGAGAAAAAAGATATATAATAACTATCTTACATTTGATGTGGATGATGTGATAACCAATTTCAAGATAGAAGGTGCTGATATCCTTGCCAGATGGGAAGATGGAAGTGCTGCGATGACAGTTAATAGATATGGAAAAGGAAAGGCGGTAGCAATTGGTTTTCATCCCGGACTAATGGAAAACACAGATGCCTTTTTAAGGGTATTATGTAAAGAGGTCTCCCTGTTTCCTGAGATTGAGACCGAAGGGATGGTTATCTTAAGAAAAGGAAGAAGTGGAGACAAGAAGGTGCTTTTCATTTTTAACTATGAAGACAAAAAGCAAAAGGTGTCTCTTAATGGTCTGGAGATAGAGGTAGGTGGCAGGGATGTAAAACAGGTAGTAATAAAAGAGGGAAAGAGAGTCCAGACCGATGATAAAGTAATAGCGGAAAGGAGGTGATGGGAAAGGAGGATTGAGAGATTAAAAGATTACAACATTGAAAGATTTTGCCCCTTCTTCCCTCTGGGTGGGGGAGAAGGTGGAGGATGAGGGGGACGTTGGGAGAGAAAGAAGAGAGAAGTGGCAAGAAGCAGTGAAGGAGTGGATAGTGGTTAGTAAAAACAATGTCTTATACTAATCACTGATAACTAATCACTTGTTTCTAATCACTGCCTTTAATAGGAGGAAAAAGAAATGGAAAGGAAGATTAGGAAGTTCCCTCCTTTTGTAAAGGAGGGTGTTGGTGGATTTTCTGGATTTACGCTGATAGAGTTGTTGGTGGTGGTGGCAATCATTGCGATTTTAGCAGCAATGTTGCTGCCAGCACTCAGCCAGGCAAGGGAGCGGGCAAGAATGGCTATATGTATGAGCAATCTGCGACAACTACACCTTGCAACTATGATGTACTGCCAGGACTGGGATGAGTATTTCCCTCCATGTTATAACCCCTCAGTACTTGTTTTTAGCTCGTCAGCAAAAACTACGTGGCCCAGACAACTTTATGAGTATTTAGGAGGGAAGTCCTTTTTAGGGCAGTTGGCGACAGCAACAACAGGCCCTGGCAGTATCACTTCAACCGGAAGGGTCCGTTCTGTACTGCAGTGTCCAAGTCGGCCCAGACAGATGTACCGTGTGCTAGATGCTACAGGTACAAATTGGATTTATTTTTCAACTACTGAGTATCCTGGTATTCCATATAGTTTCTATCTGGCGGGAGCATATTGCTACAATAACCTCCTTGGTGGATGGTATGGCTCAAAGACCTATCACCCTTATGTTAGTGGTAATTATGAGAAGGGTACACTGAAACTTAGCAGAGTACCTGCTGATGTGGGTCTCTGGGGTGAAGGCGATGCAACACTTCAGTCGGCCATTCTTACGACAAACTCAAATATACATGTTATGATTAATAATAGTTGGAGGTGTGGTGCAAGGGCATTGCATATGAATGGTACATTTGGAAACTTTATTACTGTTGGAGGAAGTGTAGAAACCACAAGAGAATATGTTGGTGGATGGGGACAGAACTACACATGGACTAGTGCTGATGTTGCCAATCCGTGGGTTGATAATGGTTGGGGACGTACTGTCTGGTTTAGAGGGTATGCGGAAGGTAAGTGGCGGTAGTAAAGGAATTTGATTGGAGAAAATTAAAAAACTTTCTAAAAAGTAGTAGCCAAAGGGGGGGAGAGTATAATATGGCAGATAGCAAAAAAAGGTTGCTCTTTATTTTTATTATTCTACTTGTTGTTCTGGGTATATTGATAGGCAGAGGACTTACCCGGAAGGAATCTTCTACGCTGACACCTGAGCAGAAGGCAGAGCAGGAGAGATGGTTGAAGATGACCCCTGAAGAAAAGGAAGCAGAGGTAAGGAAAGAGATGAAAGAGAGAGGGATTCCTCCTGAGAGAATTGACGAACTAATGCGTATGGACAAAAAGATGGAAAAAGATATTCAGGGAGAGAAAAAGTAGACAAGGAGGGTGCTATGTCTAAACTAAAAGGCAGGGTGTTATATGTGCTTTTATTTATCTTGTTCAACTGTTCACTCTTATTTGCTTTAGATGTTATAGAGGAAGGAGAGAAGGTCCAGATTCGGACAGAAATGTTTAGTGTTGTGCTTAACAACAAAGGTGTTATAGAGACCATTACACTACCATTTAACAAGAAAGAGATTGCTACAAATATATCTTTGACAGCAGTTGAGTGCGGAGAACAGGATAAATTTAACAAGACATTTGCCAGGAGCCCGGTGATTGAAAACCAGAAAGATGGTTCTACGACAAACTTCAAGATTACGCAAAAGACAGAGAATAGTGTGGCTATCTCCTTTGAATGGGAAGGCCGACTGGTTAAGGCAAACCAGTCCATCTCAATAAAGGAAGGAGTGCCTTATATTGATGTAAGTTATAGCATATTGCCAAAGATACGACTTTCCGAGGTCTATGTGCAACTGCGTTCAAACACTTTTGGTTCCAGCACCCTCTTCTATCCGGAGGGGGCACGGTACGGTTCTAACGAAGGATGGGAATACCATTCTCTTCTCCCCGGCTATATCTTTGCATATGACCCAACAGGGCAAGGTGGTGTGGGTTTGCTTGTTGATAAAACAGAAAACCTGTACTCATTTGGCTACCTGCAGAGGGGCGAACCCGAGGGGTTTTCAGGAAGATTTCTCTCAATGGGCGTCTTTAGCAGACCGTTAAGGTGGGATAGTGCAGGGCAAGGGGTTTCCTTTAATCTTAAAGTACTTGCAGGGACTTTACAGCAGGCCACAGCAGCCGCGGAGGGTATCCTTTCAGTAGGAGATAGAATCTCTATAAAAAAGGTAATGCCATCAAAACTGATATATTGGCCTGACGAGGAAGGAGAAGGAATTATTACTCTACAAAACAATTCTTCAGAAAAGTCCGAGGTAGACCTGCTGGTTAGTATCACAGGCAGGATAG
>JAQVEU010000125.1 GCA_028697565.1 Candidatus Ratteibacteria bacterium | reverse complement strand
CTATTCGGAATTTTGTCCGGGTGGGGTGGTCTATTTCTTGCAACGCAGTTTAATCTTCCAGCAGGGGCATCCATAGTGATTGTTTCAACAGTGATATTTATATTCTCTGTTCTCTTTTCTCCAAAGAAGGTGGTAAAGAATGATAACTAAAAAAGAGTTTTTTAATAACCTTGCGGATAGGTGGGATAAGGAAGATATTGTAGATATTGAAAAATATAGAAGGATTATCTCTGAAGCAGATATAAAAAAGGGACAAAATATACTTGATGTGGGGACAGGGACAGGAGTACTGATTCCTTATATTCTTGAGAGAGAAAAAGAAGTACATATCTTTGCCATTGATTTTGCAGAGAAAATGATAGAAAAATTCAGAAGCAAAGGATTTTCTCTTAATGTCCAATCATTTGTTATGGATATAAGAAAAACCACATTTGAAGATAACTTTTTTGATAGGATTATTGTTAACTCATGTTTTCCACACTTTGAAGAAAAACCATTGGTTTTGAGGGAGATACACCGACTATTAAAAACAGACGGGATTTTTATCATTTCACACCCCACAGGTAGAAAATTTATCAATGAACTGCACAAAAAGACACATCCACTGATAGAAGAAGATATTATATGGGATATATCATCTCTCAAGGTATTTATTGAACCATTCGGGTTTAATCTTGTTAAGGAAATTGATGAGGATGACTTCTTCTTAATATCTTTTCTTAAAAAATAGAACATATCAGTTCAAATTAAAAAAAGGAAAGAGGAAAAATACAAAATAGGCCGTGGAGGATTTGAACCTCCAACCAGTCGCTCGCTTACAAAACCACTCGCTCCTCAGGAGGGGGTGCTTCCCCCTTCCTGATATAGTCCTCCTCCCAAAAACTACATGGGAAAAATACTTTTTCCCATACCCTTTTGAAGGTTGTCGGTTCAAATTTAAAAAGAGAAGGAGAAAAAGATAAAAGTAGGCCGTGGAGGATTTGGCGCCCTCGCCTCCCACTACGGCTCGGGTCGGCCACCCGCTGAAATTACTCCTACCCGTCGCAATTTCTTACTTCGCTCCCTTCAAATCCTCCTTCCAAAGCAGAAATACAAAGTAGGCCGTGGAGGATTTGAACCTCCAACCTTGGCATTAAGAGTGCCCTGCTCTACCATTGAGCTAACGGCCCCAAATGTTTATATTATATCCATTTTCTAAAAAACTTCAAGTACAAAAAGTAAGACATGGCCCTTTTTTACACCAAATTTGCCAAAAATTCCCTTTTATTATATGCTTTTTAATAGGAAAGGTAATAATGGTAAAGACGCATCAGCACTATTACTGAGGAATAAATTTGTGTAAAATGATACTACTCATCTTCCCTTTTGTCCTGCATTGTAAGGAAAAGGGACAATATTTTCGCAGCGACATAAATCCACAGAGGAAGAAAAATGAATGTAGGTAAAATACTGAATGAAATTACTGAAAAAAAGAAAGACCAAGATTGTCTTATATTTGAGGATAAAATTTTTAGATACCAGGATGTTTTAGAGAAAACAAATAAATATGCGAATTTTTTTAAAAGTATAGGAGTTGAAAAAGGGAAAAAGGTAGCAATTTTCCTTTATAATTGTCCTGAATATGTTTTTTCTTATCTTGCTATTTTCAAAATTGGTGCGACAGGTGTTCCTATTGACCACCGACTAAAAGTTAACGAAATATGTAATATTCTAAACCATAGTCAATCAGAATATCTTATAACCTATAATTTTAAGGACTTTAATGCAGATGAAATAAAAAAGAGTGCCCCTTCAATTAAGGAGATAATCCTTATTGATGAAAAGACCTCTCATACACTTTCCATAGGAGAAAGTGAGAATTTCTCTTCGTTTTTTCCAACAACAGATATTGATGACAATTTAATCTCTTTAATTATTTATACTTCTGGGACAACAGGAATTCCAAAAGGGGTTATCTGGACATATAAAATGCTTGAAAGTCCAATAGAATCAATTAGATATTTTAATCTTTTCAAAGGTGGAGAAACAACCCTATGCTGTATCCCTTTTTCTCATAATGGTGGAATTATTTATCCCATTTTGATGGTTTTAGGTGCGAAACTTGTCCTTATGAAAATGTACCAGCCACTTTTATTATTAAAAAATCTTTTAAATTGGAAGGTAGATTTTACTTTCATTGTTCCAACAATGCTTATTGGGGTATTAAATCTGAAAGAGATTGATGAATTCCTACTTCCAGACCTTAAATGGGCTGCTGTTTTTGGTGCTCCAAGTTCCCCTGATATACTTGAGAAATTTAGAAAAGTCGCTCCTCATGCAAAACTTTTTTCTGGATATGGCCTTACTGAAAGTTCTGCCCCAAATTTTCTACATCCTCTTGATAGAATAAAATTAGACTCTGTTGGTATGCCTGTTCCATGGATTGAAGTAAAAATAATTGATGAACAAGGAATAGAAGTAAAAAGGGGAGAAATTGGAGAAATAATAATGAAGGGCTGGCCCATAACTCCAGGTTATTATAATCAGCCAGACATAACAAGAGAGGTAATTAAAGATGGGTGGTTATACACAGGAGATATAGGAAAATTTGATGAAGATAGCTATCTTTATATAGTTGGACGGAAAAAAGAAATGATAAAAGTTGGTGGACTTTATGTATTTACTCCTGAAATTGAGGAGGTTATATATAAACATCCAAAAGTGAGAGAAGTGGCAGTTATAGGTGTTCCAGATAAATTGAGAGGTGAAAGCGTAAAAGCGATTATAGTTCCAAAAGAAAAGGACTTAACAGAAAAAGAAATAAAAAAATTTTGCAGACAATATCTTGCTTCTTACAAAATCCCAACAATTATTGAATTTAGAAATGAATTACCAAAAACAGGAACCGGTAAAATAAAAAAAGAACTTCTTAGATAATTTTAGTTTACAGAACTATGGGTCTATTATAATGGAAAAGAGAAAGAAGAAAAAAAGAGGGGATGATAAACCAATACACTTTTTTATATTCCTGTTTTTTGTTGTTTTTTTCTATACTGTCAAAATAGTCCCATCTGTGCTATATCCTTTTTTGAGCGGACTGGGAGGACTGATTGCTTTTTATACAATGGGGGAAAATAGAAAACTCATACTAAAAAATTTGGACATTGTATATGGGAATACCATAAGCAAAAGAAAAAAGCAAGAGATGTGCAGACAGATATTTACAGGTATAATAATGAGTTTATGTGAGTGCATACAGATGTCAAAGATAACGGATGAGCAATTTATTAATATGGCTGTGATAGAAGGTGAAGAAGTATTGCAAAAGGCATTGGGGGAAGGGAAAGGGGTTGTAGGAATATCTGCACATTTAGGAAATTTTCCACGTCTACAGGCAGTTCTGGCAAAAAAGGGCTATCCTATAACATGTTTTGCAAAAACACCTTCGGGAAGGCATCTGACAAAGTTTTTCAAAAAATTTATCGTCCCTGAAGATGTTCCTCTGTTGTATATCAGCAATAGAAGGCAGGCAATAATAGATGCACACAGATGGATAAAAAATAAAGGGATACTATGTTTTCACATTGACCAGCATGACAGCAAGGGAGTTGAGGTGGAATTTTTCGGGAAAAATGTCTTTGCACCTACAGGTGCTGCCACATTTGCAAGGAGATATAACTGCCCTGTTCTGGGACTTTTCACATACAGGATGGCTGATGGTAGACAGAAGATTATTATTGAAGGACCCTACAAACTACAAAAGACAGATAACGCTACAGAAGATATCAGAATAAATACAGGGTTTTTCCTTAAAAGGATTGAGCACTATATACGACTATATCCTGAACACTGGTACTCATGGCTATACAAACGTTTCCCTGACCTATACTAATTAAAAGAGGCACG
>JAQVEU010000124.1 GCA_028697565.1 Candidatus Ratteibacteria bacterium | reverse complement strand
CCTCTCTACCTCCCTCTTATCAAGGGGAGAACCTAAATCTCCCCTCACCCCTAAATCCCTTCTGACTTCCCTTTACAAAAGGGAAGAACCTCTTTACAAAGAGGGGAATCCTTTTTTACCCTTTCTTTATATTACTCCATAAGAAATACAGCGGCTGCTATCACAGTTGTCCATAGTCCGTTTTTGTCACCCACTGCTGACTGTGTGATATTGGTCGTTTTAACTATCCTGTTGGACATCCTCCATATCTCTTTTTTCTTGTCATAGGAAGAGTCAGGGTCAAACTCAATACCAAGGATTGTGGCAAGCATTGTTGCTGCAAGGTCTTCTGCATAGTCGCCTGCCTTATCCTCTGTTTCTCCAAATCCCTCATGTTCTGAAAGATAGCCGTAGTGTGCCCTCTCTTTTGGTATTGCGATACCAACAGATGCTGTGATAAGCCGATGTGGCTCATTGGTAGCATTTCTACTGAGGACTGTATATACAATCTGCCCTGCTTCCAGTTCTGCAAGTCCTGCCTGTCTTGGTATCAATTTACAGTGTGGTGGAAATATACTTGATATGGAAACAAGGTTAAACTGTGCTATCCCTGCATCCCTTAGTGCAAGTTCAAAACTCGTCAATTTCTCCCTATGCTTACCAACACCCTTCGTAAGAAACACCTTTTGCGGCATCATATCCATTTTTCCCATCCCTCCTTTTTTCGAACACTAATTTAATATTATAGTTCAACCTTACAGAGGACACAATGGGTCTTCTTCAAGATAATCACCTGTTATGCTATAAGTTAATGCCCTGCATCCACGGCAATGCTTAATTCTACAATCTTTGCATTTACCTTTCAAGGTAGAACTTCTTAATCTATTTAAAATATCAGAGTTTTCCCATATATCTTTCAGGGGGTCTTCAAGTAGATTACCTATCTTGAGAGGGAACCTTCTGCAGGGGAATACTGTCCCATCAGGCATTACGGCAATACCATCACTTCCTATAATACAGGGTGCACCAAAGAGTTCATAACTTCCTTTAATGTCCTGTCTGACCATAATGCCTCTGTAAGGTAATAGTGAAGATATGTCATCATCCAGTCCGCATCTCTCACACAGAAGATGTAGTATGTATAACCAGTCCATAATAGACACAAGAGATTTACCTATCTTTTTGCCCCTGCCCCATGGAATAAACCTTTCAACTATAAATGCATTGAAGTTGTATCTCTTGATAAAATCAAAAAGATAGGAAACTTCTCTTACATTTTCCTTTGTAAGTGTAAACATCAGGATTTTTTCATTCTCAGGAAGAGAACTTTTTAACCTCTCACATATCTCTATAAATGTTTTATAGTTTCCCTTCCCCCTAAATAGTTCATATATTTCCTTATCTACTCCTTCTGCTGAAATTTTTATTATAAGATGTTTGAAGTTTTTAAGGAATTTTATTCTTTCCTCATCAAGAAAGAACCCATTTGTTATTATCCCTGTTCTCTTTACTGCGGGATGTTGGTATACAATTGTAAGTATCTTCTCCCATTCTTTATAAAGTAGTGGTTCTCCTCCTGTGATATCTATAACAAGTTTTTGCTGTCTGTTCTCTGCAAAGCCGACAATATTAGAAAATACCCTTTTTAGAAAAGAAAGTGATAGTTCACTTTTTGACGAGAAGTCATCCTGATAGCAATGGAGACATCTAAGATTACATCTATCTGTTATATGCCACTGGATATGAAAGGTGTTTTCCATTTTTGATAGAGTATATTATAATAAGTAAAAAGGTAAAAGTAAAAAAGTAAAGGAGATGATATGTTTAGAGTTCTGCCAACGTATATCTTTAATGATGAAAAAACAGGACTGAGAGAAAAACTTCGTCTGGCAAAGGTTGGTGATTTTGAAGGTATTGATATAGATATAAAGGAGGTTTATACACTTACGAAAGACCATTCTCCTGCATATGTTAAAGGGATGTTAGACTCTTTTAACTTAAAGGCAGGCGTATGGCAACTTCCTTTCTCTTTAAGTTCAGACCAGAAGGTATATGAGAAATGTCTGGAACAACTTGAGGACTATGCAAGGGCTGCTTCTTATCTTGAGGCATTCAGGGTAGTTACCTTTGTAGATAGCAAGATGTTGAAAGGCAACTTCAACTTCTATGTGGAACGGCTGAGTGCTGTTACAGAGGTTCTTAGTAGTTATGGGTGTGGTATAGGTATTGGGGTGGATGATAACAGACATTTTGTATCTCCTGATATTACAAGGTTGTTGAAAAAGATAAAATCAGGCAATGCCGGCTTTGTCTTTTCTGCAAGGTCCTGGTACATTTCAGGGGGGGAGGCGGGAGAATTAAGGAGAACCGCGAAAGACAAAATCATATATGTTTTGTTAGGTGATATATCATCTGAAAATAAGGGAAGTTATCTCCCGGGAGAGACAGGGGTTGTGAACATTTCTTTATTTTTAACTACCCTCGCAGAGATTGGATATGATGGTCCTGTTGCCCCGGAGATACCTGATAGGGACCTGTTGACAATTCCGCAGGAGATAAGAGTGAGATTATTTGGTGGGTCTCTTTTCAAGGTGTGGAAGAAGGCAATCATAGAAAGACGATAGGATTTGTCCACGCCTTCTTTCCATATCTGTCTGTTATCTCAATACGGATATATATCTCACTTCCCTTTATCTCATACTCTGCACCTTCAATATCTTTACCAGTAAATCTCTTTCCTGATGCGTTATAACCTATGAAGTCAATACTTTTAGCAGGGCTACAGTGCACAGATAAAAGATGTTCTTTGAACGAAAGGTTTTTTATCAAGGCACCTGTGGATGAATAAAAAAGGCCTCTTTTTATTGAGTTTAATATATCCTCTTCGGTTAGTTTTTCTGCCTTTACCATTATAAAGCCACCTCCAATATGTTCTTCAGAATGACTATCATCAACGGCAAAGCAAAAAGTCCTTTTTCCACTCTGTAAGATTTCATCAAGATGAACATTAGAATATCCTTTTCCTATAAGATACTGACATACATTGTTATATATCTCTATTCCTATATATCCATCCAACTGCAAAAGTTCTGAAGACGTGTTACCACACCAGTAAGGATGTGCAAGAATTACAAGAGAGGCATTCTTATTTATTGTGTCTATGACATACTGTGCTGTATTTCCCTCTGTATAAAACTCATTTTTTATCCCTATCCCCAAAATATGGAACTTTTCGGGCTGTAGTTCTACTCCTCTTATCACAAGCAACCTGGTGTGTCTTATTTCATCGCTTATTCTGTTGTGGTCTGTGATGGCAAGGAAGTCATAGTTTGCCTTACTATAAATTTCACATATCTCCTCAGGTGTAAACTGCCCATCTGAATTTTTTGTATGTGTATGAAGGTTTCCCTTATACCAGTTGCCTTTTACCTCAAATGGATTGATAATCTCCATAACAATATCTCCTTTCAGTTTTCCTTCCGATTTATCACTGTTTCCCACAAATTGTGAATATTCACTGAACGCCGTTTGTATTCATAGTAGTGAGTAGCAAGAAATCTCCCCTCCCTTCTTTTCTCCTATCTCCCTCCTTTGGAAAAGGAGGGTTGGGGTGGATTTCTAAAATCCCCCTCACCAAACCCCCTCTAACTCCCCCTATCAAGGGGAGAACCTAAATCCTCTCCCCTTGTTCTCCTGTTGCCCCTCCCTCAGAGGGGAGGGGATTAAGGGGAGGGTGAAAACCTACCAAGTGTTTATCTCACTGCTCTCCTTCCTATACTCTCCACCCCCACCTATAAATAAACTCTAAATCCAAAACACTAAACCTAAAAATCCCCTCTAACCACCCCCACCTATATCCTCCCCCCTCGTATGGGGAGGAATTGAAGGGGACTCCACCCCCACCAAAC
>JAQVEU010000123.1 GCA_028697565.1 Candidatus Ratteibacteria bacterium | reverse complement strand
TGTCTCTTATTTCGCCTCTCATTACCACATCAGGGTCCTGCCTCAGGATAGACCTTAACGCAGTAGCAAATGTAAGTCCTGCCTTCGGGTTAATCTGGGTCTGGTCCACATTCTGTATATGGTACTCCACAGGGTCTTCCACAGTAATAATTTTTTTATGGATGCTATCCAGTTCATTAAGGGAAGAGTAGAGTGTTGTTGTTTTTCCACTTCCTGTAGGTCCTGTGACAAGAAGAAGTCCATAGGGCTCTTCAAGAAGTGTCCTCCAACTATGGAGTGTTTGTGGAAGAAAACCAAGTTGCTCAAGTCCCGATACAATATTCTTCTTGTTAAGTACCCTCATAGCAACCATCTCCCCAAAAATTGTGGGAAATGTTGAGATACGGAGGTCTACATCTGTTCCTGAAAGTTTTAGTTTGAAGTAGCCATCCTGTGGTATTCTTTTTTCTGCTATATCAAGTGATGAAAGAACCTTTATGTGGGAGACAATTGCAGGATAAAGTTCTAACGGTGGTGGTGGGAATTCATAAAGAAGTCCATTGATTCTGTATCTCAGTTTTACTCCTTCCTCCTCAATCTCTATATGTATATCTGTTGCTTTAAGTTCTACTGCCTTTCTGATGATGTCCTCTACTACTTCCACAGCAGATGCCTCACTAATTTCCTTAATACCTGATGGTTTGAATACCTTTCCTCCTGATTCAACCTTTTCCACAGGGGATATAACTTTTAAACTACCCTCTGCAAGATATTTTTCAAGGGCAATCTTTACATCTGTATCCCTTACCAGTCGTGGTTCTATCTCTAATGATGATATCTTTTTTAGTTCTTCTATCACGTCTTCATCCACAGGGTCAACCATTCCACATATAAGTTTCTTTCCTCCTTTATAGACCGGGATTGCCCTGTATTTCCTGCAGGTGAATTCAGGAAGGGATGTAAGGACATCCTTTTCAATTTCCATACCAGAGATATTAAGGGGAACCACCTTCAACTCTTTCAGGACAAAGTTATACCACTCATCTGCTGTTATAAGTCCGAATTTTATAAGAAGGTAGCCAAATGGTGCACCTGTTTTTTCTTTCTCATTAATTACCATCTCAACCTGTTCTTTTTTCAGGTGCTTTTTGTCTATCAGTGCACTTATAATTTCATCTCTTTTCATAGGATGTTTTTTATAATTTGTGTCAGCTCTGTTTCTGTTATGGCGCCAATCTTCTTCTGATAGATATTACCCTGTCGGTCTATTATAAATGTTGTTGGAACAGCATTTATCCCTCCATAAAGAGATTCAATTTTGCCATCGCTGATACATATCGTATAGTTGATATTTTTCTCCTGGATGAGCTTTTTTGTGTCATTGGCGGTAGAAGAAACAGATACCCCGATTATTTCAACACCTTTCTCTCTGTATGTGTTGTAAAACCTAACAAAGTCAGGGATTTCAGCAAGGCAGGGTGGACACCATGTGGCCCAGAAGTTAAGAATAACAACCTTGCCTTTATAGTCAGAAAGTTTGATTGTTTTCCCGCTAATATCCTGTAGGGTGAAGTCAGGTGCTTTTTTTACTTCTGCTTTTGAACAGGAAAGAAGCAGACAAACGATAACAACAGATAAAAGAATTTTTTTCATATCACATCTCCATAGTTATTACTTTTTATCAGCAGTTAAAATATGCAGAGATTCTTTTACAACACAGCACTTTTTCTCTATATCATACCAGGCACATTCATCCTCAATGCATAGGTCAAAGTCATCAATAAACTCAGGAATACCAAAGGTTGCTTCTCCCAAAGGTCTTTTCTGCGCCCGCAGACGCAATGGACATTTCATAAGGGCTCACCTCCTTTTTCCTTTTTGCACATCTTTTATATAGAACTTCTGATAATATTCAGAAAGTTCTCTTTGATATCTTTCAGTGTCTCCTGCGTCTCACCTTCAATACGGATAACAAGTGCTGGCTGTGTGTTTGATGCCCTTACAAGTGCCCATCCATTAGGAAGGAAAACCTTTACACCATCTATATCAGATATCTTGTTTCCTTTGGAAGTGAAGTATGTTTTGAGTTGCTCAACAATCTCAAACTTTCTTTCATCAGGAACTGTAAGCCGTATCTCAGGGGTTGAGTAGTACTTCTTCACCCCTGCAAGTAATTCGGAAGGTTTTTTGCCTGTTTCATCCATTATCCTTAAGAGACGTAGGGATGCGTAGATAGCATCATCATATCCGAAATACTCATCTGCAAAGTACAGGTGTCCTGATAGTTCCCCTGCTAATGGTGCCTTTTCAATATGCATCTTATTTTCTATCAGAGAGTGTCCTGTCTTCCACATCAAAGGGATACCACCTGCCTTTAATATCTCCTCTTCAAGTGCCTTGCTGCACTTCACATCAAATATTATTTTAGAGCCAGGCAACCTTTTTAATATATCTCTTGCATATATAATAAGCAACTGGTCCCCCCAGAGTATATTTCCATTTTCATCAACGACACCAAGACGGTCACCATCTCCATCATAACCAAGTCCTGCCTCAAGGTTATTTTCTTTTACAATTTTTATCAGGTCGTTCAGATTTTCAGGGACAAGTGGGTCAGGGAGGTGGTGCGGGAAGGAAGGGTCGCTTTCAGTATAAAGAGGTAATATCTCAAGTCCTAACTTTTCAAAAAGATTGACTATTAAAGGGCCTGCTGTTCCATTGCCTGTATCAATACCTATCTTTAATTTTCTCTTAAATTGGAATCTTTCAAGGTGAAAGTTTATATAATCATTAGAGGCATCTTTTCTGAAGTATTGCCCCTTGCCATCAACAAAATCATTTTTCTCAATAATATCAGCAACCTTCTGTATCTCTTTGCCATATAAACTTTTATTTCCTACCACCATCTTGAAACCATTAAATTCAGGTGGGTTATGGCTTGCAGTAACCATCACACCTGCATCAAACTTATAATGGTGGACAGCAAAGTAGAGAACCGGCGTTGGGAAGATTCCTATGTCTGTTACATCACATCCGGAGTTCAGAAGTCCAGAGATGAGTTTCTCTTTAAGTTCAGGGGTTGTTGTTCTATTATCACCTGCGACACATACACTTTTCTTACTATTGCGTCTTATAAGACATCCAAATCCCTTACCTAAAAGATAGGGTATATCTTCTTTTAGGTCTTCCTCGTAAAGTCCCCTTATATCATATTCTCTAAAAATGGTTCTGTTAATGTTTCCCACATTAAACATTATACATTATATCTGTTTTGATTGACAATACAATACATCAATTGGTAAAATAAAAAAGGCAAATACCCATCTAACTACGTTGCCTAAGAAGTAGAGAGTAGAGAGTAGCAAGTAGCAAGAATGAAAACAAAGATAAAATCCATCCCCACCTTCCCTTAAAAAGGGAAGGAGAAATCCCCCTTTATTAAAGGGGGGATAAAAAAAGAATTCCCCCTCTTTGTAAAGAGGGGATAGGGGAGATTTTGTTCTCCCCCTGACAAAGAGGGTTCAATTCCTCCCCATATGAGGGGGGAGGATATAGGCGGGGGTGGAGAGTAGGGAAGGAAGAGGGGTAGAAAGAAGTTGGTAGGTTCTCACCCTCCCCTTTTGTCCCCTCCCCTCTGAGGGAGGGGAAACAAGAGAACAAAGGGAGAGGATTTAGGTTCTCCCCTTGATAGGGGGAGTTAGAGAGGGTTTGGTGGGGGAGATTTTAGAAATCCACCCCAACCCTCCTTTTCCAAAGGAGGGAGACAGGAGAAAAGAAGGGAGGGGAGATTTCTCTCTACTTGCTACTCGCTACTTAAATATGAACAGGGTTCAGCGAATATTTTTCTGGTGCAGATATTGTGTGGCACTCTGAAAAATATCCTAACTTTCAGTGAGGTGATATATGAAGATACGAAGA
>JAQVEU010000122.1 GCA_028697565.1 Candidatus Ratteibacteria bacterium | reverse complement strand
CCATCCTGATTCCATGGAGGATTGGCAATTACTATATCAAATTTTTTTATATCATCCCTCTCTTTAAATTTAGGGTAAAGGAGTGTGTCGCCAGAAGCAAGTTTTGCATTTTCAATGTTGTGGATATACAGGTTCATTCTCCCAAGTGCAAGTGTTTTCTGATTTACCTCCTGTCCATAAAGAAATAGTTTATCTGCCTCTTTCTTGCCCTTGTTTTTTTGAACATATTGATAAGAAATTATAAGCATCCCATTGGAGCCAGAGGCAGGGTCATAAATACTTTCCCCTGGCTTTGGGTCCATTATTCTAACTAAAAGGGAGATAACTTCTCTTGGAGTATAGACCTCTCCCTCCTTTGCTTTCTGGGGAGCAAAATATCTCAAAATCCATTCATAGGCATCTCCCAATATATCAGGTGAAACATTATAAAGTTTCTTTTCACTGAATAATTCCACAAGTTGTCTCAAAATTTCAAAGTTCTCTCTATTTGAAGAAAATTGAATAAAATCAATATCACCAAGGGCATCTTTAAGGTCTGTATTTCTTTCGGATAGGACTTTTAATGCCTTTGAAAATTTCTCTGGGAGGTTTTCAACTTCTTTTCTTATGTTTTCCCATCGGCAGACATCTGGAATATCAAAAATGTGGTAAGGCAACTTTTTTGCCTCTTCTTTTGCTTCTTTTTCATCTAATCCATCTTCTATTGCTTCTCTAAATGCCTCTTCATATTCTAAATCCCACTTATCACTAATTCTTTTCAAAAATAAAAGTACAAGAATAAATCTATAATCCACTCTGGTCCTGATAAGGTCTGCTGCTTTTTTTAAAATACCTTCTATTTCTCCTCTCCCAATTGTTTCTTTCCCTTCTTCAAATAATTCTTTTATTATTTCTTCTTTGCTTATCAGAGTATATATTGCCTTTCTCATATCTTCTGGGTCAGGTGTTACAGTAAGGTACCCTGCCTTTCGCAATTCAGAAAGAAAAACAGGAATTTCTTTCTTTTTGTCTTTTGTTTTTTCTTCAAGAACCCTTACTGCATCTTCCATCCTGAATGGTGAACTTTTGAATTCATCCCATAGGGCGGAGTATTTTCTTTCAAGATACGAAGGTATATTTATTTTTTTCATAGTAATATTATACCACAAAAAACATAAATTATTAAATTTGATGTTTATTAAATAAACAAAATCTATTAGAATTTAATTCAAAGGGAGGATATTACTCTTGTGGGGTGTGATATGGTTGAACTTTCTCCGCCAAATCTCTTTACTCCTTCTTCTTTCCTTGTAGCAAAACTCATATACAAAATCATCGGGTTTATCAGTTGTAGGTAATAGATAAAAGAATTCCCCTCTGCCCCCCTCACCCTGCACCTTCTCCCTTTGTTCTTCTGTTTCCCCTCCCTATGAGGGGAGGGGATAAAGGGGAGGGTGAAAACTTTTCCTATACTCTCCACCCCCACCTATATCCTCCCCCCTCATATGGGGAGGAATTGAAGTGGACTCTCTCCTCACCAAACCCCCTCTAACTCCCCCTTATCAAGGGGAGAACCTAAATCTCCCCTCACCCCTCTTTACAAAGAGGGGGAATCCTTTTTTATCCCCCCCTTTAATAAAGGGGGGAAATAGGGAGAATTTCATTCCTTCCTTTTGTAAAGGAAGGTTAGGATGGATTTATTTCTCTACTCTCTACTTCTTAGGCAACTCAGTTGACTGAGTTTTTATTTATAAGGTTAAGAAACCTTGCTACCTACAGGGACATCTCTGTCGGTTGTAAGTATAGAAAACTTATCATTATTCAGTGTAGCAAGCAACATCCCTTTGCTCTCAACACCTCTGATAACCTTTGGCTCAAGGTTTGCAAGGATAACAACATTTTTACCAAGCAGTTGCTCCTTTGTATACCAGAGTTTTATTCCTGCAACAAGTTTTCTTGTCTCATCACCTAAATCCACTGTAACAAGATATAATCGGTCCGCTCCTGCTATATCCTCAACATCAAGCACCTTGCCTATCCTTATATCCAACTCCTTGAACTGTTCAAAACTAACCATTTTTCCCCCTTTCTTTAACAGGTATCTTAATGATAAAAACAGTGCCTTTCCCTACCTCTGACTTTACCTCAATAGTTCCATTATGTTCTTTTACTACCTTCTGAACGATAGCCAGACCAAAACCAGTTCCTCTGTTGCCCTTTGTAGAATAAAAGATATCAAAAATTCGTTCTAAATTCTCTTCAGGAATTCCGCATCCATTATCTTCAACACTGATTTCTATCGCACCATCAGATACTAAAAACCTTGTCCTTACCTTTATTATACCAATTTTTTCCTCTACAGCATCAATAGCATTATCCAGGAGGTTAATCATCATCCTCTCTATCCTTGAAGGGTCAATATCTATTATGGGTAGATGTTTATCCAGTTCCTCTATAATCTTTACCCTCTTTTCCTTACATGTGCCCTTCATAATACTGATTGCCCCTTTTATAACACTATTTATATTGGAAGGGACAAGTTCTATCTCCCTTTCCCTTGAATAGTCAACCATAGAAAGAACAAGGTGCTTCATCTTTTCATAACTATTCCTTAAAATCTTTCTCCCTTCCCGTAGCATTTCAGAATTGCTACTTTCTGCTGCCATATCCACAAGTTCAATACCATTTTCTAAATTATTTAATATGTTCTTTATATCATGGGAAAGTCCACCAATGGTCTCCCCTATTGTAACAAGTCGCTGGTTCTTAATGATATTGTTCACAAGTTTTATATTGCTCATCGCAAAACTTACTACCACTGCCCCTGAAATAACAAGGGCACTTTCATTTGTAGTAATAACACCCTTTCCTCTTTTCCCGACAACAACAGCACCAAACCTTTCCCTTGTGGTTCTTAAAGGTGCCGCAAGTATAGAAAACCCCTTCCCTTCTAATTTTACTTTCTCTTTAACAATACTCTCTCCTCTTTGAAAACAATCCAGTGCTAAGTTTTTTACAAGTGCAGGGCTAAACTCCTTTTCAGAAGGAAAGTGGTATACAAGATGGAACGACCTTCCATCAGCCCCGCAGAGAAATATCTCTACAAAGTCAGGAGATATAAACTCATTTATTTTGTCGCCAAGTATCTGGATAAGTGTTATCTCATTTTCAACCTGAGCCATCTTCTCTGACAGGTGCTGCATAAACATCATCTCTGTGAAAAATGCAAGGACACCCTGCTCTGCATCCTTCATCTCTTTAAGAAGAATATTGACAAAACCATCCATCTCCGGACCTTCCTTTTTTTCTCCTGTCCTCTCCTCAATCTTCCTCATAAGGAAGTTAAAGCCATCTACAAGCCCAACTACGGGTTTCACAAGCACTTCCACAGTCCCTTTTACAGTCCCTGTTATTGTTTTTAATGGTTTTGCCATAGGTGCTCCATCTCTATAATACCATTCGTCGCAAAAAAGAGTTTTCTCTCATCCCTTCTGTACTCTTTAAATATTCCTCCTGCCTCTTCAAGAATAACTCTACCTGCTGATATGTCCCATATATTGAGCCCCACCTCCAAAAAGATATCTGTCCTTCCTGCTGCAACATAACATATATCCAGCGCAGCAGAGCCCATCATCCTTATCTTCCTGACCTTATCTGCAAGTCCAGAAAGTATACTTAGCCCATCCTGTATCTCCTCTTTTCCTTTCATCAGACCAAACCCAAGTATTACTTCTTTTAGTTCTTCTGTCTTGCTCACCTTTATCCTTTTCCCATTCAAAAAAGCACCTTTACCTTTCTGCCCTGTGAACATCTCATCCCTGAAAAAGTCATATACCACACCAAATCCCTCACCACCTTTGAGACAGGCAATAGACACACAGCAGTGAGGAATATTTCTGTAATAATTTACTGTACCATCCAGTGG
>JAQVEU010000121.1 GCA_028697565.1 Candidatus Ratteibacteria bacterium | reverse complement strand
TATATCTTTCCCTGGGATATATCCTGAATCTTCTATTGCTTTGATGATTAGTTCCATTGCTTCTTCGTTTTTCTTCAGGTTTGGTGCAAATCCACCTTCATCACCCACAGAGGTACTGTATCCTTTTCCTTTGAGTGTCTTTTTCCAAACCTGAAATGTCTCTGCTACCATTCTGTAACCATCACTGAAACTTTTTGCTCCTATAGGTGCGAGCATAAACTCCTGTATATCAAGATTATTATCCGCATGAAGTCCCCCATTGATTACATTACAGAGAGGGACAGGCATAATATTTGCTTTTACCCCACCTAAATAAAAATAGAGAGGGACATCCATTGTCTCTGCAGCAGCCCGCGCCACTGCTAAACTTACCCCCAGAATAGCATTGGCACCCAATCGTGACTTATTGTCAGTTCCATCCAGTTCTATGAGAGTCCTGTCTATCAACCTCTGTTCGAATACACTCATTCCCATAATTTCAGGGGCTATTATCTCATTTACATTTTTTACTGCCTTTTCTACTCCTTTACCAAGAAACTTTTTCCCGCCATCCCGCAGTTCCAGTGCCTCTCTTTCACCTGTGGAGGCACCTGAAGGAACATCTGCCCTGCCAACCTCACCACTTTCAAGATAAACCTCCACCTCTACTGTGGGATTACCTCTTGAATCAAGAATCTGTCTCGCATATACTTCTACTATCTCCATCATTTCCTCCTCGTAGATTGTCAAGATAATTTTTTAATAAAATCAGATTGTCAAATAGATTCACATCAGGGTAATGACTAAAGTCATCTTTTAAAGAAGAACCTGTTAATACGATATAGGTGTCAACCCCTGCATTTTTACCTGCGAGATAATCAATATCCATATCCCCTACAAAAAAGGTCTGGCCTTTCTCTGTTTTGAAATACTCCATTATATTGAATAACATTTCAGGGTCTGGCTTAGGACTTTTTACATCATCACTTGTATATATTATATCAAAGTAATTATCTATATTCAACCTTTTAAGAATGGGACTTACTGAAAAACCAGCCCTGTTGGTAGCAACTGCTATATACAATCCCTTATCTTTAAGATATTTCAACAGTTCCTCTGCACCCTCAAGAAGTTTTACATTCCCATTATTAAAAAACCGTAGGTGATTTTTTCTATAAAGAGAGGTAAATACAGAGACATCTTCCTTCCCCACTAACTTTTTAGCAAGGTCTATATCTCCTCTTCCAACAGACCTTTTTACGGTTTCAAATGAAACAGATGAATATCCTAACTCTTTAAGGCAGTAATTGACGGTCTCTGTTATCGCTTTATAGGCATCTATTAATGTCCCATCCAGATCAAATATGGCAAGTTTTTTGTCCTTCATAATGCGTATTAAAATACACTAAACCTTTCGCTATGTCAATTGTCTAATATATACAGATGAAAGGAAAAGAAGCACAAAATAAAAAAATATAAAGGAGGTGAATAAAGATGAAAAGAGGTGTAGTAATTCTCACAGGAATTATGTTTCTGCTTGGATTAGGTACTCTTTCTTATAGCCAGGAGGCCCAGCAAAAACCGCAGACGAGGGAACGACTGAGAAATGCTATGGAGATACGGCAAGAGATGCGTAAGATAGAGAAAGACGCAATAGAGAAAGATGCTGAGTTGCAGGGTATAATGAACAAGATTAATGAACAACACCAACTTTTAAGGCAAAAATTAGATGCAAAACTTGCAAACAACTCAGAATATCAGCAACTAAAGAAACAACTGGACGATATGAAAGCAGAATGGAAAGAAAGAAGGCCAGAAGGACCTCCTTCAGGACCACCTCCCGCACCACAAGCAGGCAAAACAAAAGAAACAAAAGTAAGAAAAGGGAAGTAAGCATAAAAGAAAAGGGGTGGGTTCTTTAACCTGCCCCTTTTCTTTTTTTCTGTTTTGGTATATTATAATAGAGAAGGCGCAGAGAGTAAAAAGCAATAAGTATAAGAGATTAAACAAAATCCCCCCCTCCTTTATTAAAGGGGAAATATCTTTTAAATTCCTCTTTGTAAAGAGGGGTGAGGGGAAATTTAGGTTCTTCCCTTTTGCAAAGGGAAGTCAGAAGGGATTTAGGGGGTGAGAGGGGATTTTTCTCTGCTTGCTACTTGAATTACTATGACTGGAATAGATATAACTATTGCTATTCTGCTTTTGAGTGGAGCTTTATTAGGAATTGTAAGAGGATGTGTAGGGAGTATTTTTGACCTTATTGGCATTGGTGTCGGCATAATACTTGCCTCTTATGTCTATAAAGCACCTGTTGTTCTTTTTGAAAGATTTAATATCACCGGTAATGCAATCAACATTGTGTGTTTTCTTGGCATATCCCTTGTGCTGGTTCTTACCTGTATTTTTCTTCTTGACATTCTGAGAAAAAGGGTTGAATACAAACATATTATTGACCGGATATTAGGCGCATTACCCGGTGCAGTAGAAGGTGCTATACTTACAGGTATCATCCTGATAACAATGAGTGTCTCCTACAATTCGGCAATGGATGTCCAGCAAAGCAAATTATCAAAATACATCTTAAAGTTCCTACCACCTATCTATGAAAAAACTGATATGTTAAAAATTAACCTACCCAAGGTAGTATATCTTCCAACGCAATATCCCAATGAATTCCAGCAGGCAAATCAAGAGTTGTATTTCTGGAAGATAAATTTTTCTCAGTGGGAAGGATTTACCTGTACGAAGTGTGGTAGTAAGGTGAAATTTGATGGTTATTTTTTAAGGATAGGTGCTGCAATAGTCCCAAGGTTTACCTGTGAAAACTGTGGGAGAACATCCGACGGATGTCAGACATATGAGGGATTTCATAAACTTTATAAGACCTGCCCTGTAGAAATAGCAAGACAGAAGTTAAGATTTGACTGTGGAAGATGGCCCAATTATGAACTTATATCTCCCCGCGGTCCCTGCCCTATTGACCACAAGACACTTTCAATATGGGAATGGGAACCACCTACAAGATATTAAACTCTAAATCTAAAAATTAAAAGATTTTTAATTATTACTTTTTTGTATTACCAAGAAGTTTTACAATCTCCTTTCCAAAATTTTCTGCTGCCTCGGGACCATTTGCTGTAACTATTCTGCCATCTACAACTACTGGTTTATTTACACAGATAGCCCCTTCATTTTTCAATGTATCCAGTTCGCTTGGATATACAGTGGCTCTCTTATTTCTTAGTACTCCTGCCCTTGCAAGAATTCCTGGAGCAATACATATGGCACCTACCACCTTCCCTTTTTCATATGCATCTTTTGCCAGATTTAGTGCTCTCTTATCTATAAAATAATCAGCAGCACCTGGTCCCCCTATAAAGATAATACCTTCGTAGTCATCCACTTTTACATCAGCAAGTCCAATATCTGCATGTGCAACACCGCCCAACTTACCTTTTGCAATCCCTGCCTGTTGAGAAGCAGTTACTACCTTATAGCCAGCATCCTCAATGATTGCCTTTGGTTTAAAATACTCCTCATCACGAAACCCATTCTGGGCAATTATTAACAGTACCATAATCACCCCCTTTGTTATCGTCACCATTTTTTCTCCCTGTTAAAATTATCGCAAATAATTACTGCACCCCGTTCATATTTAAGTAGCGAGTAGCAAGCAGAGAGTAGAGACAAAAATACTTTAATCTTTTGCATCTTTAATACTTATTCTTCGTCTTCTCTTGCTACTTGCTACTCTCTACTCTATACTTTCATACAACGTAGTTGCGTATTTACAAATTATCTTACCCACTTTTTCAGAATAAAGTCAAGTGGATGTACAAGTTAGGTATATCTACCAATCATACTATCCATACCTCTTTTATTTTTCCTCACCCTTCTTGCCCTAACGGGCTTCGGTCAACGGGGGCAGT